>JBCNQO010000241.1:0-4419 GCA_039592825.1 Flavobacterium sp. | reverse complement strand
CAAAAATTGACTTTGGGTAAGAAAGCGTTTCGCTATGAAATTTTCTTTCGGATGCGGCTCAGACTTTCGGCCGTGATGCCCAAATACGAACAGATGATCTTGAGCGAAGTTCTCTGGAAAACCTCTGGCCTTTCTTTGATGAGTTTGAGGTAGCGATCGGTTGGCGAAAGCGTCAAAAGGTTGATCTGTTCGTGTTGTTTTCTAATGAACATGGCGTCGGAAATCGCTTTGCCGATGATTAGTCCGGTTGTCGATTTGGCGTAAAGTGCGTTCAGGTCTGCGTGACTTATCGACCAAATCACCGAGTCTTCGAGCGCCAGCGTCTTGATTACCGTGGCCGATTGTGTGAGGAACGAAAGGTAATCGCTAAAGAATTGGCTTTCGTAATATAAGTTGATACAAACATCTTTTTCGTCGGCCAGAACGAAATGCGCCACCGAACCCGAAATAAGGATATTGACGAATTTCTCGGTTTTGTGGTAATCTTTTATGACCTCATTCTTTGGGAATTCGCGAACTTCGATACATTCCGAGAACGCTTTCCACAGACTGATTTCCGCTTTGTGGAATGGGTCAAAGATCTGTTTTATTTTTTCGGGCGTTGGTTGATGCATTTTGAGATTGTCTCCGAATTTTTGAATTATTTTTTTGCCGCGGATTGAAGGATTTGAAGGATTTACAACTTTGTCAAAACGACCAATCCAAAATTTTGATTTTCAACCGTATACGCGAAAATCCGCGACCCGAGCAACGTGAACTGGCCGGAGGCAATCCGCGGCAAAAAACTAGTTCGAATCGATCCCGATTGGCGTTTTGACAACCTTGTTCTTACGAGTGTTTTCGCGGATGGCGAAATTCTTCTTCCACGTCGCCTCGTTCACGTAACCGCGCGCGTGGTCAAGATGGATCACGATAGCCGAATAGCGGATCTGTTTCGACTTCAAGCCTTTGTTGAACAAGCGTTCGCCGAGTTCTCGGTCTTGTCCGCCGTATTGCATTTCCTGGTTGAAACCGTTTATGAAAACCAAATCCTCTTTCCAGCCCGAAGCGTTGTGGCCGTTCCAGGTTGGTTTTGTGGGCGTGACCGTGTTCAGGAATTTGGCCCAAAAACCTTTTGCCGTGAGTTTGTTGTTCTTGAAAGATTTGGGCAAACCTTCGTTCATTAACCATTTTACGTCGAAACAACGTTGGTAAATGATGTCGTCTTTAGAAATCGCCTGGGAAATGTTCATCGGCAACATAAAATAGCCGCCAGACAAAAAGTAGCCTTTTTCGCGGTATTGGATGTGCGTTTCCACAAAATCCTTTCTTGGAATGCAGTCGCCGTCGGTAAAAATAAGGTAGTCCGATTTGGCCGCCATGATGGCTTTGTTCAGGATTTGCGACTTCTGGAAACCGTTGTCTTCCTGCCAAACGTGCACCAAAGGCATAGAAATCATCGGACGCAGACGATCGAGAAGTTCCTTGGTTTTTGGGCCAGAACCGTCGTCGGCAATTATTATCTCGAACTCGAGTTCACTTTGCACACTGAATCCCCAAATGACTTTTTCGAGCCATTCTTCGGAATTGTACGTACTCATGATGACAGATGCTTTCATTTTTTCCAGAACTTGAGTTGTTTTTTGATTCGTCTTTTGCGATAAAACCGGTCGCGGAATGCCAGCGAGAATTTGGTCAGTTTGGAGAACGTTTCCTCGAAAGAATGTCCGCTCAACTTGGCGTATTCGTCGGCCATAACTTTTACTAAATCTGGTTCGGGCGTGAGTCTGGCCATATTATTGAGCCTGTCGTCGAACGAAAGCTGACGGAAATTCATCCGATTCAAATCGACCAAAAAGAAAGCATATCGCTTCTCTCCTATTTTTTTGATTAGCGTATTTCCCGGTGTATGATCAAGGAATTCGATGCCTTTTTCGTGAAGGTCGAACGTGAATTTGGTGAATTGCCTTAAGATGATTTCGTGATCGGGATAATTCCTGTCGGTTGTCAATTCGCGGAACGTCAGGTCGCATTCCAACTGCTCGGACACATAATAGCTGTCTTTCAGAACACCTTTTTTGTTTTCGAAATAAGCCACCGGTTTTGGCGTTCCGAAACCATTTTCGAGCAATTTGTTGGCATACTCGAACGAACGTTTCGCTTTGGACGGGCGAATGAATCCGTAAATGATCTGGTTGAGCAAGTTCGGAACCTTGAACGATTTGATGTTGTAGCTGAAATCTGGCGTGTCGAAAATCTTGATCTTGTTGCGCTTGCCGTCGGCCAAAAGTTTGCCTTCGGTCTTGAAATGGGACACGAAATTCCTGACGATTTCTTTTTGGTCTCGAAAATCAGGATGGAATTGCTCGTGCATGGTTGGGTTTTATCGTACAAAAATAAGGGTTGTGTTTTAGGACTTCAAATTTTTGGGCTAATTTTACCCCAAACCGAATTCGATTGATGTTCAGACATTATTTAATCACGCGATTCAACCTCAGGAAAAAGGGTTGGGATGTTTCAAAAAACAACGAGGCTTTGCTTACCGATGTTTGGATGGAAGACCGACTCCAACTGTTCGGCGACTATTGCGTGCCTTCGGTTGCAGCCCAGACAAACCGCGACTTCACGTGGTTGCTTTACTTCGATTCGACCACTCCGGAACGCTTTCGCGAAACGGCCGAAAAGTTGGTTTCGGGAATGGGAAATGCCAAAATTTTCTACATCGACGGCATGGATTCGTTCTATCCGGAAATCCAGAAATTCGTCAGCGAAGACGCCAAATCGGCCGAATACCTCATTACCTCGCGAATGGACAACGACGATTGCATCCATCGCGAATACATCCAAAGTGTACAGAATGAGTTCAAGAGTCAGGATTATCGCGCGATTGACATTTTGAAAGGTTATTCGCTTCAGGTCGAACCTCAGTTTATGCTCGGCAAAAAAGAACACGCTTTTAACCCGTTCATCAGCCTTATCGAGAAGAACGACAACCCAAAAACGGTTTGGTTCAACGACCACAATTTGTGGAAACGCGAAACGAGAATAACGCAATTGACCGAAAAAAGGCTTTGGATGTCTATCATCCATGGCAAAAATAAGGTGAACGAATTCGACGGTTACGACAATGTTTCTTGGGAAAAAGTTGCTCAGGATTTTGTGCTTTCGCCCGATATCAGACAAAAAATCACTACCGAATTACTGCCGCACAGCAAATGGCGCTTCACGAGCTTCAAGAACCGACTTTACGTGAATCTTGTGCTGGCGAGCAAACTCATCAAAAAATCACTCGGAATTTACAGGCTTAAATAGCCGGAATCGAAATTTCGGTTTTGAGGAATTCTTCCGGGTTCGACAAAATGTCGCGTCCCAAAGTGATCTTGTTTTTCACATTCGACAGATTGTCGAGCGAGCCCGAAAAAACCGTCAATCCGACCTCAAATTCGTAGTTCGGATCTAAGTTGAAAACCTCGATCGGGAACAATTGTGGAATGAATTTCACGCCCGAAAACAGCTCGGAATACTTCGTGAACTCGCGCGGATGCGTCTTTAGGTAAATCTCGTATCCTTTGGCTTTGGCCGCTTCGATCGCTTTGGCGTAAATGTCAACTTTCTGCTTTTCGGAAATGATTCCGTCTTCGCTCAACGGTTGCGTGATGAGCAGGAATTTCTTGGTTCCGGAGTAATTCGGACGTTCGCCCAGAAAGCATTCAAGCACGTCTTGCCTTTGTGCATCGGACAAATCGCGCTGTAACTTGTCAAGATCGAGCTTTTTCCCTTTGGAACGCAAAACGTTGTCTCGCAACTTTTCCGGATGTTGCACCAAAACTTCCTTGACCTGTGAATCGTGTCCCATTAAAATCGGGAACTTGATCAGATACTTACGTTTCAGATAACGCAAAACGGGCATTTTGTGGCGATACGTCTGAAAACCTTCCTCGACCATGCGAAAGTAATTGTTGGGGAATTTGATCAGGAAATACGCACGCGTCCTTACGATATGGAACATGTTGATCTGGGAATTCCGGATGAAATCCTCTCGTTTCAAAAGTTCCGGATTGTGTTTTTCGTAAATCGAAACGAGTCCGTTCTGGCGGTTGAGCAAGTAGTTGAAAGTGCCGAGATTTTTCTTGAAATCGGTTAAAATCGAATAAGCCTTGACCGACACGATGTCGTCAAAAACACCGATTTTTTTCAAGCCCGGAAGCAATGATTCTACGTCGGGTACGCGATCGTTTATGAGCAACATAAGCGATTTCTGTCCGGCGCGTCTGGCCTCGTAGGCCAAAAGCATCGACACGTACAAATGATAAAGCGAGCACCCGACGTAGGTTTGGTTCATTGCTTATTTGCGGTTTTTGAGTTTCTCTCTCTGAACGGCCTCGATGTCGAGAATGTCCTTCGATTTGAACTGCAACGCCTGGTGAACGGCTTTAAGGT
>JBCNQO010000240.1:0-4422 GCA_039592825.1 Flavobacterium sp. | reverse complement strand
CCTCAAGCGGCTGGAGGCCGAGCTGGGCGTTTCTCTGCTCAGCCGCAGCACCCGGCGGATGGCCCTGACCGATGCTGGCGAACGCTTCTACCAGCGCTGCGTCCATCTACGGTTAGGCCGATGCACGAGTTTACGAAGTTCGCTCCAGTTAAGGCCGCGAGCATTCCCGGAACCATTCCGCCGTTGTAGTCAAGCGATTCTTTTCCGCAGATTACCAGGTCGTAGCCGCCATTTTTCACGACTTCGGCCAATTGTTTGGCTACGAAGAAACCGTCTGCTGGGTTAGCGTTTACACGGATCGCTTCGTTTGCCCCGATTGCCAATGCTTTTCTCAAAGTTGCCTCTGTATCGGCACCTCCAACATTTACGACCGTTACGTTAGCGCCTTGCTGTTCCTGGAACCACACGGCACGCGTAAGACCGAATTCGTCGTTAGGGTTGATCACAAACTGAACGCCGTTGGTGTCGAATTCGGCGTCACCGTTGGTGAAATTGATTTTTGAAGTAGTATCAGGCACGTGGCTGATGCAGACTAATATTTTCATTTTTATGATGAAGTTTTATGAATTTTCGCTGCCGAAGGTAAGGAATAATATTCTAAAATGTACTATGCGTGCATAATAAATTTGCGTATTATATCGATTTCGCTGTGTTGTGTTTTGGGTTTGGACGAAATTTCGCGCCAAATCTGAAACTTGTGAGTTGGACACTTTTCTAGCCCGGATGCGTGCGACTAGCCTTTTGCA
The DNA here is from genome assembly GCA_039592825.1 of Flavobacterium sp. Classification (GTDB taxonomy): domain Bacteria; phylum Bacteroidota; class Bacteroidia; order Flavobacteriales; family Flavobacteriaceae; genus Flavobacterium. The sequence goes on along the minus strand of JBCNQO010000240.1, from coordinate 3,676 downwards.
TAAAAAACCAACTTTTTCCTGGTTTAAAACAGCGACCACAGGAAGCTCGTTTTAAACCTTGGAAAAACTGGTTTTTTAAAGAAAGCTAGTGCACGGCAGCCGGAAAAAGCTTCTGAAAATAAAAATCGGCTTTTAGAAAATCAGATTTTGGCAAGTCTAGCGCTTTAGGCTTTCAATAGCGCTTTCCAGCAGCGCCAATCGCCTTTCTACCTCGGTTTGGTTTGGCAGATTGTAATGAAACACGTGGGCGAGTTGCCAAATTCCCAGAACGTTCGCGATCGGAATCTAGAATGTGTCGATACCGGGCTGTGAGGCATGAAGCGTTAGGGAGTTGTCGTGAACAGATATATTGCGGAACAGAAGATTGTCTTTGGTTGCGATCAACGCGAGTTTTCCGTTTGCCGATGCAGCATTTTCTATTGGGATTTTTTCTCCTATTACAGTGTCTTTCGGAAGAAAAGAAGGCGATTCTCCAGACATGGACGCATCGTCGATCACGAATGCCAATTTGTTCGCGCCCGAAACGAAAGGCAGCGAAATTGCGGGAAGATTCGGTTTTGCGTTTTTGGACAAAGCCTTGAGAAAGTCAATTTTGTACTTGGTTGTGACGCACGGAATTGCATCGAAAGCCTCGTTTTTGAGTGCGTCCGACGTAACGGTGATGTGCTCGTTGAACTTCAAGAGTCGGTTTACCGTGAGTTCTTTGGTGAGCAATTCTTCCAAATCCAAGCTAAAATGGTTAGCAATTTTCATCAGGGTTTCCATCTTCGGATTGCTTCGTCCTTCTTCGTATGCACCAAGTGTAGCCCGCTTCAAATCGAACATTTCGGCGAATTGCTGCTGACTTAGTCCGTGGACGCTTCTGATTTTCTTGAGATTCTTTCCGAACATCTTTGCTAAAAATTGCTAATAGTATTTGCAAATATAAATTTCTGTTCTATATTTGTGCTATTGTTCTTAGCAAATATAAGAATTCTGCCAACGCTTTGAGCAATCGTGTTAAAAGTTGACATTGTTAATGGAAACCCGAAATTTAATTTGACCATAAGGCAGAAAAAAGCGAGTTTTATCAAAAACCTAAATCCAGTCATGAGCAACTATTTCGAAGTAGTGAAAGGCTATCTCACGACCCTCGAACTCGAAATCAAGTACGAGAACGAAAAAGAAGGCGTCTTTATCTTGAGCAGCGAGCCAGAAGGCATCGTGAACCTGATCATTTGCGTGGCCTATCCGATCGTGATTTTCGAGCAGTTTCTGTTCGAGATCAAGTCGGAATCGCCAAACATCTACAAGGAATTGCTAAAGAAGAACCGCGACATCATTCACGGCGCTTTTGTTCTGGACGACACAGGGCGGAAAGTTATTTTCAGGGACTCGCTTCAATTGGAAAACCTCGACCTGAACGAGTTTAACGCGACATTGAATTCGCTGAGTCTGTTGCTTAGCGAGTATTCCGAACAGATTATTAACTTTTCTAAAACGAACTGACATGAAATTCCTGAGACGACTTTTCAAGATCGGTCAAGCCGAAGTGCACCACGCCATAGACAATATGGAAGATCCGATCAAGATGACCGAACAAGGCATCCGAGACATGAAAGAAGACCTCGACAAGGCGCTCGAAGCTTTGGCACAAGTGAAGGCGATGAGCATCCGCGCCAAAAAAGAAGTGGGAGAATACGAGGAAAAAGCCGAAGATTACAACGAGAAAGCGATGTTGCTTTTGAAGAAAGCCCAAAACGGCGGCATGGCGTCAGAAGAAGCCGATCGTTTGGCAACCGAAGCTTTGGTCAAGAAAGAAGAAGCGATCCAATTGCAGAACCAGGCCATTGCCGACAAGGAAAAATTCGACCAGAACGTGATTCAGATGGAAGGCAACGTGCAGACCATAAAACAGAATATTTCCAAGTGGGAAAACGAGCTTAAGATCTTGCGTTCGCGAGTGAAAGTGGCCGATGCAACCAAGAGTCTGAACAAGCAAATGGCCAAGATCGACTCAAACGGAACGATCGCACTTTTGGAGCGCATGAAAGAAAAAGTGAGTCAGGAAGAAGCGTTGGCCGAAGCTTACGGCGATATCGCGAATTCGTCCAAATCGATTGACGACGAGATCAATAAAGCGGTCGATGTTAAGAAATCGAAAGCCAACAACGAGCTCGAAAAACTCAAGGAACAACTCGGGATAAGCGGTCCGAAAGAGTAAAAGAAAACCGCCAGCCAACCAAAAACAAGACCAATGCAAGAACTTTTTGAAATCTCGTTTACGCCCGTGAACGCCTTTTTCTCGATCATGTCAATCGTGATGCTGATCTATTGGATTCTGGTGATCGTGGCAGGACTCGATCCGGACGCGTTAAGCATCGATTTCGATTCGGCAGACATAGAGACCAATTTCGACAGCGATTTGTCGGGAAGCGAAAATGCACACGACGGGAACGGATTCCTGAAAGTGCTCGAGTATTTCAATTTCGACGAGCTTCCGCTGATGTTCATTCTCACGATCATCTTTTTCAGCATGTGGCTCGTGGGCGTCAACATCACGTATTACACGGGCGTCGAAAGCACTTTGGTCGGGTTTTTATTGCTGATTCCGAACTTTATTCTGAGTCTTTTCGTCGTAAAATTGTTCAGCAAGCCTTTGGGCTGGATTTACAAACAGCTCAATCACAAAGGCGAACCCGAGATTGATTTTTTAGGACGCCGATGCAACGTGCTTTCGTCATTGTCGTCGGCCAAAACCGGACAGATCGAACTGTTGGTGAACGGCGATCCTATGAAACTTTACGCCAGAAGCAACACCGAAGAAATCATCAAACCGGGCGAACAAGGCGTGATCGTTGGCGAATCGGCCGACAAAAAATATTACCTCGTCGAGAAATTCGACTATTAAACCAAAACCTTACAACAATAATCAATACTTAAATCAAGACAAATGTTAGGAAATTCACTACTCATTACCATGATCGCCATCATCATAGTCGTCATAGGACTTTTGGTGTGGGTCATTTCGATGTACAAAAAAATAATCCAGGGAAAAGTCATCGTGAGAACCGGAGCCGGCGGAACGAAGGTTTTCTATAACGCCGGATTGGTCGTGCCCGTGTTGCACAAAATGGAAATCATGGACATTTCGGTTAAGAAACTCGATGTGGAAAGAACCGGCGTGAACGGTTTGATCTGTAAAGACAACATCCGCGCAGACATCAAGGTGACTTTTTTCATCAAGATCAACAAATCGACTGCCGACATTATTAACGTCGCTCAAACGATCGGTTGCGAAAGAGCTTCGGAAATCGATGTTTTAAGGAATCTGTTCGACGCCAAGTTTTCGGAAGCCGTGAAAACAGTCGGAAAAAAGTTCGATTTTGTGGAATTGTACGAAGCCCGAAACGAATTCCGTGAAGAAATCATCGCCATTATCGGAACCGACCTTAACGGATATGTTCTGGACGACTGCGCGATAGACGACTTGGAACAAACGCCACTTTCACAGCTCAAAGCCGACAATATCCTCGATTCGGAAGGTATCAAGAAAATCACCGAGTTGACCGCGGCCCAGAACATCAAGGCCAATCTGATCCGTCGCGACGAGGAGAAAACCATCCGCAAGCAAGACGTCGAGGCCAAAGAAGCGATTCTGGCGCTCGACAGACAATTCGCCGAAAAAGAAGAACAG
>JBCNQO010000024.1:0-9150 GCA_039592825.1 Flavobacterium sp. | reverse complement strand
CTTTTGTCCAGCTTTTCGGGCTGGCCAAAGAGCTCAAACAACGGCACTATCCCTCACGCGAATTGTTTTCAGTGGCTTATTGTCGGGAGAAAAGCATTGCAAATCAAATTTTTGGTTCCATAATAAGGTTCCTCGACTGCGCTCGGAACCCAAAACCCGAAAACGTTTTCCCGATTCCAATCCTCAAAACTAATTCCTACCTTTGCGCCCGGTCGTCTCACTCGCAAGAAAGTCGGCAACTAAATATCCAACAATGAAATACGCAGAAAACATATTGGGCACCATTGGCAACACGCCCATGGTAAAACTCAACAAAGTCGTAAAAGGCATAGACGCTTTGGTTTTGGCCAAGGTAGAGACGTTCAATCCGGGCAATTCGGTAAAAGACAGAATGGCCGTGAAAATGATCGAAGACGCCGAAGCCGACGGTCGCCTAAAACCAGGCGGAACCATCATCGAAGGAACATCGGGCAATACCGGAATGGGATTGGCATTGGGAGCGATCGTGAAAGGCTACAAACTCGTGTGCGTGATCACAGACAAACAGTCCAAAGAAAAAATGGACATCCTGCGTGCCGTTGGCGCCAAAGTTGTCGTTTGCCCAACAGACGTCGAACCAACAGATCCACGTTCTTATTACTCGGTTTCAAAACGACTGGCCGAAGAAACACCAAACGCCTGGTATGTGAACCAATACGACAATATGTCGAACACACAAGCGCATTACGAGCAAACCGGCCCAGAAATCTGGGAACAGACCGACGGAAAGATCACGCATTTCATTGTAGGAGTAGGAACAGGCGGAACGATTTCCGGAGTCGCCAAATACATCAAGGAAAGAAACCCGAACGTCAAGATATGGGGCGTCGACACTTACGGTTCGGTGTTCAAGAAATACCACGAAACCGGCATTTTCGACGAGAACGAGATCTATTCTTATATCACAGAAGGCATCGGTGAAGACATTCTTCCAAAGAACGTCGACTTCTCATTGATCGACGGTTTTACCAAAGTTACAGACAAAGACGCGGCGGTGTACACACGCAGATTGGCGCTTGAGGAAGGCATTTTTGTAGGAAACTCAGCCGGAGCAGCTATCAAAGGCGTGCTTCAGCTAAAAGAGCATTTCGGGCCAGACGATGTTGTGGTCGTGCTTTTCCACGATTCAGGAAGCCGTTACGTGGGTAAAATGTTCAACGACGACTGGATGCGCGAACGCGGTTTCCTCGAAGAAGAAATCACCAAAGCAGAAGATCTAATCAAGGACCATATCGACAAACCGCTCGTGGTGGCCAGAACCGAGGAATTGGTTTCTCACGCCATTGAACGCATGCGCAAGTACAAGATTTCCCAAATCCCGGTAATCGACATCAACGGATTCGTGGGTTCGGTAGACGAAACCGACTTGTTCCAAAGTTACATCGAAGACAAGAACACAGCCGAAAGACCGTTGCGAGAAGTTATGGGCAAACCGTATCCAATCGTAAAAGCCGGAACATCGGTAGAAGCGATCTCGAAACTCATCACCAAAGAAAACCAGGCCGTTTTGGTAGAATTGGCCGATGGGCGTCATCATATCGTTACAAAGTACGACGTGATTGGGTCGATCAAATAGAGACTTTATTTTTAGAATCAAGAGTCAAGAACCAAGAGCCAAGATTGCGCGTGATTTGAACGTTGCAATCTTGGCTCTTTGGCTTGAGAATAGTCACTTTATGCTCGTTTGTTCCTGTTCCAAAGTTTTATACCACTACAATCTTGATTCTTGATTCTTGGCTCTTGACTCTCCAGATCCAAACCTATTTCTCCCCAACCAAAACCCCAGAAACGTTCCAGGCACTAAAACTCGAGCCCTCATTAGCGCCAAGCGGAATATCTACCGCAATCGTGTGTTCGCCGGGTTCGAGGTCGCCAAGGTCTATCCAGACAGGATTCGTGGTTGTGCCCGGACACCAATTCGATCGGCTGTAATCGCTTGAGGAAAGCCCATTTTCGAAGTTGCCGGAAACCGGGTTGCTCAATCGGTAGGAACCGCAGTCGGTGCGCCACGGTGTGAATGCGAAGGCTTGTTTGCCGTCCAGAAAAATTGCGTTTTGTTTCGGGATGAATTCGTCCCCGTTTTCCCAGCCGCCGTGACCTGTCGTAATGTATCGCAACCTGGCTTTTTTTATTTTTTGGGCGAGTTTGAATTTTACTTCGAGACCTTTGGGTTTGCTGAACATCGTCCCGTATTCCTGACCCGCCATTTCCATGACGTTATTGGTGTTGAAAATCGGGATCGCGACCATTTCTGGTTTCTTGACTTCTTCCTTGTGGATCGTAATGTTCAGGCTGGTTTTGTGTCCGCCTTTGTCGTAATTGCCAATGTTCAGTCCTATGTAAACTTCCTTGTTGCTCAACCTCGGAATCAGGTCCGAAATTTCCTGACGATACATCACGCTATCTTGCCAAACCTTGTTCTTGAGTTTAAGCGCATTGTTGTACTGACTCACTCCAAAAGGCGTAAAAAAGCGCATGAGTTCGATCAGCGGCTCATAATCGTCTGTCTTGACAACACCTTGGTATTTCTTGCCATTGCCGTTTTCGTAAACCGGAAGTTTCTCTTTGCCGTCTTTTAGTCCGTCAAGGAAAGACAATTTGGTATCGGTCGGAATCAAGAAAACCGAACCCGTGCGGTCATAAGCGTCTCCATTCGATTGTTCGGTCACATCGACAAAAACGTTCGCGCCGTTCGAGATTGCCGGAAACTTCACTTTTTTGACGATGATCGTTCCGTTGGCGAATCTCAGAATGCTGTCGTTCGATTTCTGGTCACCTCCAAAATTCACTATTTCCTTTTTGAAGACTTCAATTGTGGTAAATCGGCTTTTCCAGACCAGATCGCGATAGGTGAGCGCGTCGACGAATTTGAAGTTTTCTAGTCCTTTCGGATGGAAGTTTTTCGTCTTTTCGATCTTCGTGGCCGATATGACGAAATTCCCGTTTCTCTCGACTTCCAAAACCAAACCGAGCGCAATTCCCAGATGTGAAGGCGATCCGTAAACGCCGGCATCGGTCGTGTACCATATCTCGATCGTGTTCGAATTGATTACCGTTTTGGCTTTTTTGCAATTGTAACCCAGGATTTTTTTGGTACCAGGAAGCGATTCCCATTTCTGGCCGGCAATCGAAGTGCTGTCTTTCGTGGCGATAAACTTGTTCTTCCCGGTTTGCGCCATATTGAACATTTCCTTCGATTTTACGTTGACCATAAGATCTTCGTTCGGGATTTCGGCGGTTTTGGACAGGATTTTGTCGTTCGTGACCAAAGCGATCTCGTTCGAGGCAAAGACCAGAATCGGGTCCTGGTTTTCGATCAGTTTTCCGTTGGACGTTCTTAAATAGGTAATCTTGAGTTCCTGGGATTTTTTTTGGGAAATAGCCGATATGGAAATCAGCAACAAAAGCGAAAGCAGAATTTTTTTCATGATGATAGTTGAGTCGGAAACAAATATAGCATCGTATCTTGCGAATCCAAAATTTCGCCATGACCTTTACCGCCATAGATTTCGAAACCGCGACCGGACATTTGAAAGCGCCTGTTCTGTGGGCATCGTGACCGTCGAGAACGGTTTGATCACAGAAGAATTCCATACGTTGATCCAGCCGCCAAACAACGAATACTGGTATCGCAACATCATGGTTCACGGTATAAAACCGTTGCAGACTTTGGAAACCAAAACTTTTGATGGCATTTTTCCCGAAATCCAGAAGCGACTTTTCGGGAGGACCATCGTGGCGCACAACGAATCTTTCGACCGCAACGTGTTGTCGCGCACCATGAAATATTACGGTTTATACTACGACGAGCTTGAAATCGCCGACCGTTGGGAATGCACGGCCAAAATCTATCGCGCCAAAGGTTACAAACCGGCCAATCTCAAAGCCTGTTCAGACCGAAACGGCATTCAGTTGAATCATCACGAAGCTTTGTCCGACGCAAGAGCTTGCGCAAAACTCTATTTACTTCGCTGATTTTTTCGGATAGACCGCAATCTTGTGAGTGCGCAACTGATAAGCATGCAAAGGCGAATTGAAAGTCGTGTAGAAAGTGATGGCGCGCGAATCCTGTTTGGGCATGTGGCATTCCACACATTTCAATTGCATGTTCACAGCCGAATTTTCGGCCAGCGTTTTTTGCGAATGTTTCGGGTAAGCGTGGCAGCTTGAACAGATTCTCGCGTAATAGTCGGGGTCGCGAGGTGCGTCGGAATGCGGGTCGTGACAGGTCGTACATTCGAAGTTCGTGCTCTTGGTAAAGCATTTGCTTTGCGTGAGCATGCCGTGTTGGTTGCCGTGAACGTCTATTTCAGGATTGCCCATAGGACGATAATAATCAGTCAAGACATCGCCTGGCTTGAAATCAAAACGCGACTTCATCTTGAAACCGTCGTTGCCCGAATGGCAGATCGAACAAGCTTCGAGTTTTTGCTGTTTGGTCAGGTCTTTGAACTTCTTGATGTATTGGGAAATCTTCACATCTGGGAATTCAGTGTGGTAATCGACGTGTTTCTTGGCCGGTCCGTGGCAACGTTCGCAGTCGATCCCAAAAATGACTTTTTCCTTCACGATCACGTCTTCGATATCTTGTTGCATGAAGTTACGGTTGTCCGAATTCACGCTGGCATCGGCATTGCGGACGTTAGAGCTGTGGCAACCGTAGCAATCCTTGAGCATCTTTCGGTCGAAATTGGGTTCGGTCTGTGAGAAGCCCGGACTCGTTCCCCAGCCATTTACCGAATGATAGAACGAAACCGGAAGTTCGAAAGTGTTCGCATTTTTCCAATACACGGCCGTTTGGGCATTTTTTTGTCCGAAGACGATATCGAAAGGATGCGATTTTACGGCTTTCCCAGATTTGTACCACGTCTGGAATAAACTGTCGCCTTTCTTTTCGAGAACGATTTTGGAATCGCTTCCGTAAACGAATTCGTTCTTTCCCGACGTAAAACTGCCCAAAACATTTTCTGATGTGGCAGGCGCAGTTGCCTTGAAATGAGAAGTCGTGATGCTCGAATGGGCAATGTTGCTGTGGCATTTGGCGCAACTTTCCGCTCCGGCATAATCGGTGCCGCGAGGATCGAAATAGGCTTTTTCTTCGTCTTTGCACGAAACGATCGAAAGCGTCAAAACCAAAAGAAGTAAAAATCGGCAGTTTTTCATCCTTGTAAATATATCCAAAAAACGTACTTTTAAAGTGTGGAAAATCAAAAGACGCCATTCGTTCTAAAACTCAAGTATTTTTTCGAGAAATACGGTTTCCAGGTTTCGTCGCGACTCGCCGATAAATTGGGAATGCGGGCCACGAGCGTAAGGCTGTTCTTTATCTACATCTCGTTCGTCACCGCCGGACTTTGGTTTGGGGTTTATCTCACGCTGGCCTTCTGGATCCGATTGAAGGATTTGGTCCGCGCCAAGCGCAGTTCGGTGTTTGATCTTTAGTTATTAAAAGATTAAAAGATTAAAAGATTAAAAGATTGAAAGATTGAAAGATTGAAAGATTGAAAGATTTTGGGAAGGTTAACTTTCGTCATTTGAAAGATTAATTTTTTATCAATTATCAATTATCAATTATCAATTATCAATTATCAATTATCAATTATCAATTATCTCATTTATATGCCATTCAACCTAATTACACGCCAAAATGAAAACACTTCTCTCTCGCCTCGACTTCTCGAGGTCGCAGCAAATCGCGATTGGTTTGCTCGCTTTTCTGATCGTTATCGCCCAAGGTTTTTGCCTTTTTGCCGATTTCACTCCTGAATTTCCTGAAAATCCCGATGCCCGGAATTGGCTGGCTTTGCAACGCGAGGTCGATTCTGCCAGAACGGCTGCGAGGGCGAATAAGGGAATCAACTACAAGTTCAACCCGAATTTCATTACCGACTATAAAGGTTACAGGCTCGGAATGAGTGTGGCCGAGATCGATCGGTTGCTGGATTTTCGCAAGCAAGGCAAATTCGTGAATTCGGTCGAGGAATTCCAGCAGGTCACGAAAGTTTCCGATTCGCTTTTGGGTAAAATCTCGCCTTGGTTCAAGTTTCCCGATTGGGTGAACCGCAAGAAGTCTTTCCAGGGTTTTTATTCCGATAAGAAGTTCGAAAAGAAACCGATTGTCAAAACCGACATAAACGAAGCCACGAAAGAACAATTGGTGGCGGTTTACGGCATTGGCGAGGCTTTGTCTGAAAGGATTCTGAAACAGAAAGACGCACTCGGCGGTTTTGTTTCTATGGATCAGATGAAAGACGTTTGGGGTTTGAGTGACGAAGTTGTCGGGAAACTTCGGGAAAGGTTTTTGGTTGCCCGGATTCCGTCTGTCAAAAAGATCAACGTGAACGAGGCTTCAGTCAAGGAACTCGCGGCTTTCCCGTATTTCCGATACAAATTGGCCAAATCGATCGTGACCTATCGATCTATGAACGGAAAAATCACAAATTCTGAAGATTTGGTAAATATCCCAGACTTTACTGTTGAAAATGTAAAAATAATTAGCTTATATTTGGAATATTAAAAATTTAAGCAAATATGAACTACGATTTTATTGAGACCGAATCGATGATAGCGGAATCTATTCGCGATTTTGCCGAGCAGCACATTCGCCCGCACATCATGGAATGGGACGAGGCCCAAACCTTTCCGGTAGAACTTTTCCGCAAGCTTGGGGAAATGGGATACATGGGAGTTTTGGTCCCAGAAGAATTAGGAGGTTCGGGATTGGGTTATCACGAATACATTACGGTGGTCGAGGAAATCTCGAAGGTCGATCCTTCGATCGGGCTTTCGGTGGCCGCACATAACTCACTTTGTACAAACCATATCTTGACTTTCGGCAACGAGGAGCAGAAATTGCGCTGGATTCCGAAACTCGCCAGCGGGCAATGGATCGGCGCTTGGGGATTGACTGAGCACAACACCGGTTCGGACGCAGGCGGCATGAATACTACGGCCGTAAAAGATGGCGACCATTGGGTTTTGAACGGAGCCAAGAATTTCATCACGCATGCCATTTCGGGAGACATTGCCGTGGTAATCGCCAGAACGGGAGAAAAAGGCGATTCGAACGGCATGACAGCTTTCGCTATAGAAAAAGGAACTCCAGGATTCACGTCTGGCAAAAAAGAGAACAAGTTGGGAATGCGCGCCAGTGAGACGGCCGAACTCATCTTTGACAACTGCCGCGTATCGGACGAGAACCGTTTGGGCAAAGTAGGCGAGGGCTTCAAGCAGGCTTTGGCGATTCTCGACGGCGGACGTATCTCGATCGGAGCTTTGGCTTTGGGGATTGCGAAAGGCGCTTTCGAAGCCGCTTTGAAATATTCAAAAGAGCGCCACCAGTTTGGCAAACCGATAAGCGAGTTCCAGGGCATTTCGTTCAAGTTGGCCGATATGGCAACAGAAATTGAGGCGTCGGAATTGCTTTTGCACAAGGCGGCTCATTTGAAAAACAATAAAAAACCGGTTACGACCGCGGGCGCAATGGCCAAGATGTATTCGTCTGAGGTTTGTGTGCGCGTTTCTAACGAAGCCGTACAGATTCACGGCGGTTACGGTTACACCAAGGATTTCCCTGTGGAGAAGTTCTATCGCGATTCCAAGCTTTGTACGATAGGCGAGGGCACGACCGAGATTCAGAAATTGGTGATTTCGAGAAATCTGCTAAAATAAACGATTGGTTTTGACGATATCATAAGGAGGGCAATGTCCTCCTTATGGATTTATATATGAAGCATTTGTTGTTTGCATTACTGTTCTTTTCATTGGCTCATAGTCAGGAGCAATGGCCCGCCGAGACAATCAAGCGGAACAATGTTTTTAGTGTTTCGGTCTATGTGGAAGTGCCAAAGACGAACCCGGATTATTTTGTCGAACCGATCGGATTGATGTTTATTTCCGAAACGCAGTTTGACGAATCGGGGCGCATCGTCAAGGATTCGTGCAGAAGCTGTCTTTTCGTTTCGCACGGGCCGTCTCATGATATTTTGGAACAATATAGTTATGACGAGAAAGGCAATTTGGCGACCATGAAAAAGCGGTCGTCGGATACGATAAACACGACATATTCCTATTTCGAAAATCGGGATCGGAAACTCGAGCTTACTACTGATGCAAATGGCAAGCGCACAGGAGTAACGGTTGTCAAAACAGACGATATGAAACGCGAAATAGAGCGTTCGGAGCTTGACATCCGATCGGTTACCGCCGAAAACCATTGGGTGCACATTTTGTTCGAGAAACGAGAATATTCAGACAGGTTGAAAAAGGAATGGTTGTGGCGTGAGGTATTTGACATCGGAGAATCACAGCTTGAAACGCTCCGTACTTCTTTCGATGTTTCGGAATTGGAAAAGGTTTTAGTCGGCATACAGAACAATAAAAGACTTGACTTGTCTGTCACACCAAATAAGCCAAAAGTTTTCAGCTACAATCGAGACGGTTACTTGAAGAAGATATCGGACAATGCGAGAGAAGTCCAGAAGTTTTATTATGACAAAAACGGATTGTTGGCGAGGTCTTCGCTTCGTTTGCCGCAGTATAAAGGCACATATAAGTACATCTATAAGTTTCGCGAGTGATGCCGAAGGTGTTGTGCTTTCTGCAGGACGGGATGCCAACCTGGATGGGATTCCGGAAAATCCCAATGCATCCATCGTGATCGGAGACGACATCACCACCGTGAATTTTGCCGACGGGACGGTTTGTAGTTACACATACTCCGGCGTTGTGGATGCCGGGACATGCTATCGTTGCATGCGATGGGAAGAAAAGTATAACATTTTCAATCTCCTCACGCTTTCCCAAACCGACGGGTGTATGGTTGAAGGTATTGAGTCTGCTATGGATTCAATACATGTGCAAAGTGAGGAATTGGCCACTGGAAATTACGAAGTCTCTGAGGATAGTTTCGCGACGAAACAAACAGGAGTCTGCTTGATGGAAATGTTTTTGAGTGGATTTATAGAGCGCACTTTTGTAATGGAATATTTCTTTGAATGACGGGTTTGCGTGAGGGATGCTGGCTTTGTCTAAGCTCTTTGCCCAGCCCGAAAAGCTGGGCAAAAGCGAGTGCCTGCAGCCCGACGGCGGCTTCCAGTAAAATTAAATTGA
>JBCNQO010000239.1:0-4426 GCA_039592825.1 Flavobacterium sp. | reverse complement strand
TGCCGCTCTTGCGATTCAGGTTCCATTTCTGGAAAATCGAGATGCGATCCTGAAGCGTCACGTCGGTGAAATTGTCTTTGTTTTCGTCTATCGGATTCGAGTAATTGTAATAATTGATTCCAGTAAGCACATTGAATTTTTCTGACGGATTGAGCTTGAAACCCAAGTCGGCATTGACTTCGCCCCAACTCGTCGAGAAAATGTCGGCACTGAAAACCGGCGTGTTTTTGGCGTTTTTAGTGATGATGTTGATGAGTCCGCCCACGGCTTCACTCCCGTAAAGCGACGACGCCGGACCTTTCACGATCTCGATCCGATCCACGAGAGAATTCGGGATTCCAGACAGTCCGTAAACCGTGGAAAGTCCGCTCACGATTGGCATTCCGTCTATCAGAACCAAGGTATACGGACCTTCGAGACCGTTTATGTGGATGTCGCCCGTATTGCAGATGTTGCAGTTGAATTGCGGGCGAACGCCATTCACGGTTTGCAATCCCTCGAAAATATTGGCCGTCGGGTTTTTCTTGAAAAAAGTGCTCGAATAAATCTCTACGGGCACGGCGCTTTCCGATCGCGTCACGGCTTTGAGCGTTCCGGTGACCACGACTTCTTCCAATGAATTCTCGGCTTTCATCGAGAAATCGACTTTGATTTCGATGGAATCTTTTACCGAAATCCTGCGTTCAACGGTTTGCAGCCCAATGAAACTGGCTTTGATCGTGTAGTTCCCGACTTCGATCTGTTCAAAGCTGAAATTCCCATTCTCGTCGGTCGAAGCCGATTTTGATGTTGGCAGCAATAGAACGTTCGCGCCCGGCAATGGCAATCCGTCCGACAGGATTTTTCCGGAGATTTTTGCTTGTCCGACGCCAACTATAGGCGAAAGCCAAATCAGAAATAAAACAATCTTTAGTTTCAAGACAATTAATTTTTAGACAAACCTAAAAAATAAAATTGTATCAGCTAAAAAAAATCTTCATATTTGCTTTAATTTAATATTCAGATGAAAGGCAAGTCTTTAGAAGAAGTTCACGAATCGATCGCCACGTCTAACAAAAAGTCGGGTTTTAGGAAAATCCTTGCTTTTTTGGGTCCGGCTTACTTGATTTCGGTTGGTTATATGGATCCCGGAAACTGGGCGACCGACATTGCCGGCGGAAGTCAATTTGGGTACGCGCTTATCTGGGTTTTGCTCATGAGCAACATCATGGCGCTTTTGCTGCAGAGTTTGAGTGCGCGTCTTGGAATCGTTACCCAACGCGATCTGGCTCAGGCTTCTCGCGAAACCTACTCGCCTTTCGTGAACTATATTCTCTACTTTTTGGCCGAAATCGCGATTGCCGCTTGCGACCTTGCCGAAGTTCTGGGAATGGCCATCGGACTCAACCTTTTGTTCGACATTTCGCTGCTGAACGGCGTTTTCATTACCGTTCTTGACACTTTTCTACTGCTTTTCCTGATCAACAAAGGCATGCGGAAAATGGAGGCTTTCATCATCGCATTGGTCGCAATTATTGGGATTTCGTTCGTTTGCGAGATGATTTTCGCCCAACCCGAAATCGACAAGATCGTGGCCGGACTCGTGCCTTCTTTGCCGGGTGAAGCCGCGCTTTACATCGCCATCGGGATTATCGGGGCGACCGTGATGCCACATAATTTGTATCTGCATTCGTCTTTGGTTCAGACGCGGAAATTCGATCGCACGAAAGAAGGCGTCAAACAAGCTCTGAAGTATAATTTTATCGATTCGACGATTGCCTTGAATCTCGCGTTTTTCGTTAATGCGGCCATTTTGATCCTCGCCGCGGCGACTTTCTACAAAAACGGAATGCACGAAGTGGCCGAAATCCAGGACGCTCACAAGTTTCTCGCGCCATTACTCGGTACGAAATGGGCACCGATATTGTTTGCCGTCGCATTGATTGCGGCGGGACAAAGTTCTACAGTTACCGGAACGTTGGCTGGACAAATCATCATGGAAGGTTACCTCAATTTGCGCATACAACCTTGGGTTCGCCGCATCCTGACGCGTTTGATAGCAATCGTGCCGGCGGTGATCACCATTACGATTTTTGGCGAAGGCATTACCGGAAAACTGTTGGTTTTTAGTCAGGTCGTTTTGAGTTTGCAGCTTGGTTTTGCAATCATTCCGTTGATCCATTTCGTGTCGGACAAGACCAAAATGAAAGGTTTCCACATCAATCGCGCTACACAGATCGCGGCCTGGCTCATCGCTTTGGTGATCGTTTCGTTGAACGCGAAATTGGTTTACGACGAGATAAAGGGCTGGCTCGAGATTTCGGAAAACCCGCTTTGGATCTGGATCGTGGTCGTGCCTTTGGTGATCGCATTCGCCGTTTTGCTGCTTTACATTGTTGTAAAACCGTTCGTGATCAAGCCCAAAGAACACATTTACAACCATTCTCCTCACAGTTTGAAACTGAAGTATGCGCGTACTGGCGAGTCTGCGAAAAAGAAGATTGCCGTGACCGTTGACTTTTCGTCTGCCGATGAAAATGCGTTGAACCACGCGTTCTCGCTTGGCGGCACCGAGGCGAATTACACGTTGATTCACGTGGTGGAAACCGTCGGGGCGATCATGTATGGCGACAATATCGTGGATCACGAAACTTCTGTGGACGAACAACTTTTGCAGCAATACGACGAAATGCTGACCCAAAAAGGCTACAAGATCGAAACCAAACTCGGGTTCGGAAGTCCTGGAAAAGGCATTCCGAAAATCGTGAACGAAGGCCAATTCGACGTTTTGGTCATGGGAACGCACGGGCATTCAGGCATCAAGGATTTGCTTTTTGGCACGACTGTCGGCAAGGTTCGGCACGGGATTTCTATTCCGTTGGTCATTGTCAAAAAGGACAAAAGATAATAGACGGGCAGATAATAGATAATAGATGGATAGATGATAGACAGATTGCTGACGTCCGAAAATCCATCGCTTAAAATGCCAAAATACTTTTACGCTTTCACTTCACTATGACCTTTTCTGAAGAAAATTACCTCAAGACGATTTTTCACCTCGCGGCGATTTCGGACGCTGGCGTGAGCACGAACGCGATTGCCGAGAAAATGGAGACGAAAGCTTCGTCGGTGACCGATATGCTCAAGAAACTTTCGGACAAAGAACTCGTGAGCTACAAGAAATACCAAGGCGTTTCGCTTACCGACAAAGGTTTGCTCGCGGCCAAGATGATTGTTCGCAAACACAGGCTTTGGGAAGTTTTTTTGGTGGAAAAACTCGATTTCAACTGGGACGAAGTGCACGACATTGCCGAACAGTTGGAGCACATTCAATCGGAACAATTGATTAACAGGTTGGACGATTTTCTTGGGAATCCTACCGAAGATCCGCACGGCGACCCGATTCCAGACGCTCAAGGACGCATCGTGAAAGTGGAAAAACAGCTTTTGAGCGAACTCGAAGAAGGACAATCTGGGATTTGCGTGGGCGTGAAAGACACGACTTCGGAGTTTTTGCAATATCTCGACAAACAGAAAATCTCGTTAGGGACGCGGATCACGATTCTGGGCAAAGAAAGTTTTGACCTTTCGCTTCGCATTGACATAGGAAGTTCCGAATTAACGATTTCTAATAAGATTGCGGGCAATTTGTACGTTCGAAAGGCGTAAATTGCGGCACAAACATCAATAAAGACATGAAACAATCTATCGCCGTTTTGGCATTTCTCGTTGCCGGATTCGCTTCGGCACAAAAAGCTCAGGTTTTCGAGATCAAGATCCAACCTGAAAAAAAATACGTTCTCGAGTCGACGACTTTGAACAACATGAATATGGACATTCCGGGTCAAGGCCCGATGACGATCATGCAGGACACAAAAAGCCCAATGACAATCACGTCTTCTAAAGCCGATGCCAGCGGGAAAATTCCTGCCGAGATCAAGTATGGCGAAGTTGTAGTAAAACAAATGGCCGGCGGACAAAACCAGGAGCAAAAAAGCCCTGTGAGCAACATGACCGTAACCGGAACTTTTGATGCAACAGGAAAATTCACGATGGCAGACGTAAAAGGCGAAGGCGTTACCGAAGAACTCAAAGGCACACTAAACACTGCTTTGGAAACCGGATTGAAGCAAATCAATTTTCCTAAAACGGCTTTGAAAGTGGGCGACACTTTTGACGATGCAACGCCTTTGAAAATTCCGTTGGGACAATTGGGAACGATGAACGCTACGATCAAGACGAACTACAAATTGACCAAAATCGAGAACGGAATTGGTTTCTTTGACACGGTGCAAACCATGACGCTGGACGGAGACGGGAAAGACCTCAACATGAAAGCGACCGGAAAAGGAAACGGGAAAGTGGAAGTGAGCGTTGCCGACAAATACCTCAAGAAGAACTCAACTACGATGGACATTGATATGGAAATCGAGGCCGCTCCAGGAAT
>JBCNQO010000238.1:0-4449 GCA_039592825.1 Flavobacterium sp. | reverse complement strand
CAGATGATTTCGGCTCTTGCGATGAATTGCCCGTCGTTTATGGCAAGCATTCCGCCTTCGCCCGAAATGATGTTCTTGGTTTCGTGAAACGAGAAAGCGGCCAAATGCCCAATCGATCCCAGCGCGCGCTTCTTCCCGTCTTTGCCCGTGTAGTAACTGTCTATGGCTTGTGCCGCATCTTCTACTACGAAAATGTTGTGCTTATCGGCAAGCTCCATTATGGCGTCCATATTACAGGCGACACCGGCGTAATGCACCGGAACGATCGCTTTGGTACGAGGCGTAATGAGCGATTCGAGTTTGGTTTCGTCTATGTTCGGATGGTCTTGGCGACTGTCGGCAAATACGATTTTGGCACCGCGAAGCACGAAAGCATTCGCCGTGGAAACGAAAGTATAAGACGGCATGATCACTTCGTCTCCGGGTTTGATGCCGATAAGGATTGCCGCCATTTCAAGCGCGTCTGTACAAGAAGTCGTCAAAAGGCTTTTCTTGAAACCGAAGTTTTCCTCAAAGAACGCCTGACATTTCTGGGTGTATTTTCCGTTGCCGGAGATCTTGCCCGATTTTACGGCGTCTTCGATATATTGGGTTTCCTTTCCCGTAAGGTAAGGTTTGTTGAATGGGATTGTCATCGTATTTTTTTTGCGGGTTGGCCAACGTAAAGTCCGCTTTGCGAAACGTCTTTTACGAACAAGGCCGCGGCACCCGATATCGTGCCCGAAATTATCGAAATATTATCTTTTACCGTGGTATTTATTCCTAAAAAACACTGCTCGCCAATGTTAACAAATCCGGCGACGGCCACTCTTGGTGCAAGAAACGAATGCGCTTCTATTCTGCAATCGTGCGCAATGGTGCAGCTCAGGTTTATAAGCACATTTTCACAAATAACGGTGTTGGCGTCAATGCAGCAGTTTGGGTAGATCACGCTTCCGGGATTTATTTTAGCCGACGGATCAACCCAGGACGTGTGGTGAATTATTTGGCCAAAAGGCACGTCATTGCTGAATTTCTCGAAGAATGCCTTTCGGGCTTCGAGGTGATTGTATCCGATTCCTATCAGTAGTTCGTCGAAAGCGCCAGAGCCGTATTTCTCGAGCAAAACATCGGTCTTGCCTAAAATTTCGTGTCCGTTCCTATCTGTATCGGCAGTAAAATCGTCGAAGAAAACCACCGAATCGTAAAACTTTCCAGAAATCGCGAAATGGGCCAACTGTACGCCCAAATGTCCCGATCCGATTATGGCCACTGTCTTACTCATAAATCTTTTTTACGATTGCGTTCGGTCGTCCTTGCACTTGCCTGAAAATCTTGTAGATGTAAATCCCAATCATGCCCAAAAACGTCGAAATCACGCCTAAAATCAACACATTTATCGCTACGATAGACGTCCAGCCCAATTGTACCTCGTCTCCGTAAATCACTTTTTTACCCGCCAGGAAAAGCAGGAACAAAATGCTTCCTATAGAAATCATCAAACCCCAATAAAAAAGCCATTCGAGCGGTTTTCCAGAGAAAGACGTCACGGCCTGAAGCATCAGTTCAAGACGGCGTTTTACAGAATATGTGCTCGCGCCTTCGCGTTGGCCTTTCTTTACAGCATACCCTTTCTGGTTGAATCCTACCCAATACATCATGCCGCCAATGAAAACATTCGCGTCCTGCAAACGCAGCAAGGCATCTACATAATGGCGTTTCATCAGTCGTTCTGTCAATATGTTGTGCGGAATCTTGGTATCTGACATCTTGTTGATCATGACCCAAAACATCTTGCCCGAATATTTTTCTACGATCCCGCCTTTTCTGGCTTCCTGAAATCCGTAAACCACGTCGAGATTTTCGTCTTTCTGGAGTTCCTCGAAAAACGGAACCAGAACCGATGGCGGCGTTTCCAGATCGTTGTCAATCAGGAAAACGTAGTCGCCGCTCGCATACGAAAGTCCGGCTTGTATGGCGTAATGGTGGCCGAAATTCCTTGAAAGGTCGAGTATCTTGATCTGTGGGATTTCTGGTTTTCTGGTAAGCAGATAATCGAGCGAATCATCTGGCGAACCGTCGTTCACGAACACGATCTCGAAATCTTCAAAACCTGTCTTTTCAATAGCTTCGAGCATTTCGGACAGAAACCTTTCCAAAAAACGCTTCGATCTATATAAGGTTGTAACGACAGATAATTTCATAAAAGTTCAATTCGTTCGTTCGACTTGTAAATTAGGTAACCCGACCTATCGTTGCTGCTTTTGGCCTGTCGAAGTTCGCTTTCGCGGATTTGCTTTTCTACGTCGAACGCATTCTCGGTTTCAAAATACGGCAAAATCGACTGGGTTTCTTGCGACAGAAAAAACACGCCGGAAGCTGCTTGGCTCGAAATCTCTGGTTTTTCAAAACGACCGAGCGCGATATCGATCACACCTTTCACGTAATCGTAACCCGTAGAAAGCTGCACCAGATGCGAGCCAATGAAGTCGCCTCCCATTCTCGCTCCTACTTCTATGGCAAAAACTTCTCCTTCTTTTGTAATCTTGAACTCGGAATGGCCAGCGCCGAATTTCACCTCAAGCGCGTCTAAAGCCAATCGTGTCTGCTGCCTAATTTTTTCTTGGATCTCTGCCGATAAACCGGACGGCTCATGGTGCGCGAGTTCCACAAAATGTGGCGCGCCCGTGGTGACTTTGTCTGTTATGGCCAGAATATGGTGTTCGCCTTTCCAGGAAATGGTCTCTACGCTCACTTCGCTTCCTGCTATGAATTCTTCTGCTATGGCTTTTTTGGCGAACGATTCCGAAACCGCGTAGGTTATAGCTTTTTCGAGGTCTTGCGGATTTTCGAGTTTGGTCACGCCGCGACTGCCTGATCGATCTGTGGGTTTTACGATGATGGGAAACTTGAGTTCGGTCGTGAGTTCTGATGCTTTCGAGACTTCCTGAAATTTCGGGATGTTCACTTTTCCAGAGAAAGCTTGCCGCATCAGGTACTTGTCTGTCGAAGCCAGAGCGCTTTGGAAAGAATTCGCGACTAGGCCCATTTTTTCTGCTACGAAACATATCGTCGGCACGGGCATGTCTGAGGCTATCGTGCAGATTCCGTCTATTCCTATTTTTTCGCATTCCGACAAGATCTGCTCTTTTTCCAGAACCGAGATCGGATAGAAAAAGTCGACGAATTCCTTGCAATCGGCACCTTCCGCCCAAGCGAAACAATGGGTCTCGATTCCCATTTCGCGCGCTTTGAGCACGAGCGGCATTTGTAGATAACTTGCCCCGACAATGGCCAATTTCATCATAAAGCTTGAGAATTCCTGGGTTTGGTTTGGGATCGCTTCTGGCTGTTTGGTAAAACTATTCCATTTTTTGTTCTTTTCCTCGATCGGAACGGTAATTTTGAAGTTGTGCGGGCATTTAACTCACGACACAATTGGCCGTTTTGGCGAATTTCTTCCTTGTCACGCTTTCAAAAACATCACGCTCACTTACAAATCAGGTTGTTTTTTCGGTTTCCGATTTCCCGTCCCGAATCACTTCATCTACAATAAAAAGCGGACGGTTTCTTACCTGATTGTAAATCCTCAAAACGTATTCGCCTATGAGACCGAGCGAGATCAACTGCACACCGCTGAACAGGATAATGGCGAGAATAGTTGCTGTAAAACCTCTCGGGATATCATTATATACCAATTTATGGTACAGATTGTAGGCGAAATATATAAGCGAAAAGATGATCGTGATGAGTCCTAACCTGGTTATGATCCTCACGGGAAAATCACTAAAGTTGAAAATACCGTTGAAGGCAAGCTCGAACAATTTTCTCCAGCTGTACTTGGTTTCTCCGGCGTGACGTTCGTCTCTGTCGTATTCAAACCCGATCTGTTTAAAACCGACCCAGGCGCGCATTCCTCTAAGGTAGCGGCTTTGCTCGGGCATGTCGTTCATTTTATCTACGACTCGTCTGCTCAACATCGAAAAGTCACCGCTGTCAATTGGGATGTTGAAATTCGAGATTTTCTTTTGCAGACGATAGTAAGCCGAGTACGCCAATTTCTTGAAAAAACCCTCTTTCCTGTTTTTGCGGATGGCATATATCACATCGTGTCCGCCAATAAGCAATTCGTAAAATTCCTTGACCAACTCTGGCGGATCCTGAAGATCACCGTCTATGATCATGACGCCTTTTTTGCCCTTAGACTGCATAAGCCCTGCGCTCACCGCCAATTGGTGGCCGTGATTCCTAGACAGCAGAACGCCCGTAAACCTCGTGTCTTGTAAACAGGCGCTCTTGATAAGTGCGGCCGTATCGTCTGAACTTCCGTCGTTCACGAGCACTGTTTCACAAGAGAAGGTGACCGAATCCATCACAGCTTTGAGCCTTTCGATAAGTTGGCCAAAAACCGCTTCCTCATTATACAAAGGAACAACTATGGAGATTTCTGTCACGGGAAAAAGATTTTTT
>JBCNQO010000237.1:0-4460 GCA_039592825.1 Flavobacterium sp. | reverse complement strand
ATCAAATAAATTATATTCTCTTGGGATATTTTGGAATTTCCGACTTAATAACGTTTAACATTTTTTACAGATTTTCTGTAACTGGTTGTGTTGAAAACGGCCGAACTTTACAGACCTAACAGACTTACTAAGTCTGTTAGGTCTGTAATCGCCCCTGATTGATGGGGTTTTGATGTGGCGTCAGATGCAATGACCGACGCAACAAACATCGAAAGATTTCCATATGATTTCATGTTCGAACTCTGCAAAGAAGAACTTAAAAACTTGATACCACAATTTGCGACCCTAATTTGGTGAAGCAACTAACCCCCCCTAACCTTTACCAATCACGGAATTCTAATGTTATCGAGCGTACTGAACAGCCAAAAAGCGATCCAAACTAACATCCAGATCATGCGACTTTTCACCAAAATGCGCCACTTTCTAGTCGAAACATCCGAACTGAAATCGAGTGTTGAGCAAATCCGCACAAAAGTCGAAGCCCAAAGCCAGAACATAGAGCTCATTTTCCATTACATAGACGAACTTTCTACAAAAGACGAATCCGCAACACGCAAACGCATCGGTTTCAAAACCTGAACTTCGCGCGAATACACTACTTTTGGCCTTGAGGCGTTATTACTGCTATGCTGAGAAAATTGCTTTGGGTGTTTTTGCTGTGTTTTTCGTGCGCGCTTTGGTCGCAGGAAACGCCGTATCGCAACCGCAAATTTCTCGTCACCAAAGACACGATCAAGCTCGACAGCGTGAGCATAAATCCGGAGTTTTTCAAACTTACCGACCGTCTCGACCAGCCTATCGATACCTCATTTTACAAAATCGATTTTGCGAAATCAATTGTCGTTTTCAAAGAAAATTCGCCTTTCCTGAATGATTCAATCAACGTCAAGTTCCTGAAACTACCAGATTATCTTACCAAAGAATACAGCATTTACGACAAAGACCGCATCGTCTCGAACGAAGCAGGAAATTTGTACCGCGTCGAGAAATCAACTCGAAAAGCGTTCGTGCCGTTTGAAGGTTTGAACACCTCGGGCTCTATCACGCGCGGAATAACTGTCGGAAACAACCAGAATGCTGTCACGAATTCGTCTCTCGATTTACAGATCACGGGCAAGATTTCAGACCGCGTCAACATTCGCGCGTCTATCCAGGATTCGAACGTGCCGCTTCAGGAAGGCGGTTATTCGCAGAAACTCGACGAATTCGACCAGATTTTCATCGAACTCTATTCCGACAAATGGAACATCCGCGCCGGCGACCTTTTTCTCGAGAACCGCAAGTCGCGTTTTTTGAACTTTTCCAAGAAAGTCCAGGGCATTTCGGGTATGGTGACTTTTGGAAAACCCGAGGCGCAAACCTCGATTTTCGCGTCGGCGGCTTTGGTTCGCGGCCAATATGCGCGCAGCACTTTCGTGGGTCAGGAAGGCAATCAAGGCCCATATAAGTTGCGTGGCCCGAATGGCGAATTGTATGTTTTGGTGATTTCGGGTTCGGAACGCGTTTACGTGAACGGGATTTTGCTCAAACGGGGCGAAAATGCCGATTACATCATCGATTACAATGCAGGCGAAATCACGTTTACGTCTTTGTTTCCGATTACGTCCGAAATGCGGATCAACATCGAATACCAATATTCCGACCGAAATTACACGAGATTCGTGGCTTACGGAGGCGCGACCCACGAGCGCAAAACCTGGAGTATCGGCGGTTACGTCTATTCGGAAAACGACGTGAAAAATCAGCCGTTGCAGCAGAATTTGTCTCCCGAACAAGCGCAGATTTTGGTGAACGCGGGCGACGATCCAGACTTGATGACCTCGCCGTCGGCCTATCTTGACACTTATTCTGAAAACAAGATTTTGTATAGAAAAATCACCGTTGGCGGCGTCGAGATTTTCGAGTTTTCGAACGATCCGACACAAGAACTTTACAACGTGAGATTCACGCTCGTCGGAAACAATTTGGGCAATTACACGATCGCGAACAACAATGCCGTTGGCAGGATTTACCAATATGTCGCGCCAGTGAACGGCGTTCCGCAAGGAAATTATGAACCGATCATCAGGCTTGTCGCGCCCACGAAAATCCAGATTGCGTCGGTTATGGGGCGCATCAATCCCAGTGAAAAGACGAATATTGACTTCGAAGGCGCTTTTTCAAACAACGACCTGAACTTGTTTTCGAAGATGGACGACGGCGACAACCAAGGCGTGGCGGGAAAAATCAACGCCAAGCAGCGCATTTTCACGAGAGATAAATCGACAGTAGACGCTTTCGCGAATTATCAGTTCGTCCAAAAAGAATTTAGAACGATCGAACGCCTTTTCTCGATTGAATTCGACCGCGATTGGAATCTTACGAATACGACCACGACCAATGGCGTGAACGACCAAAGTTACCTTCAAACGGGAATCGAGTTCAACAATCCACAGATCGGGATGGCGCGCTACAAGTTCGAAAAACTCGATTTCGCGAGCGCTTTCACGGGAAGCCGACATGTTCTGGAAGCCAGTCTCAAATACAAGAAGTTCACGGTTTTGAACAACGGAAGTTTCCTCAAAAGCGATGGCGATTACGCCGAATCTCAGTTCTCGCGCAACAATTTTCAGGCGCGTTACCATTTTGGCAAGAATTGGGTCGGCGCCAGCCAAAGGTTCGAGGACAATCACGAAGTCATCAAATCGACGGGCGCGCTTTCGAGCCTGAGTCAGCGGTTTACCGAATTCGGCGCTTTTGTCGGGCGAGGCGATTCGACGAAAGTATATATGGAAATTGGTTATTTGGGACGTCTGAACGACAGTTTGCAGAACGGGATCTTGGGACGCGTGAACCGTTCGAACTCTTTCTATCTGAAGTCGCAATTGATACGGAACGAGAAGACGAATCTGTCGCTTTTCGTGAATTACCGACGCCTGAAATTCGAAGATCCGACGTTGAAAACCGAGCCTTCACTGAACTCACGTTTGCTTTACAACGACCGGTTTTTCGACCAACTCATTTCGATCACGACGGCTTACGAAACCACTTCGGGCACGATTCCGCAACAGGAATTCACGTATCTCGAAGTCGAGCCAGGACAGGGAATTTACACCTGGAACGACTACAACGGCAACGGAATCCAGGAACTTCAGGAATTCGAGATCGCACCTTTTCCCGATCAGGCAAAGTACGTTCGGGTTTTTCTTCCGAACCAGGTTTTTATCAAGACGCACCAGAACAAGTTCTCGCAATCGGTGACTTTGAATCCGGCGCAATGGCAGAATTCATCGGGCTTTAGGAAATTTCTGTCGTATTTCTACAATCAGACATCTTTTTTGAGCGAACGCAAGATTGAGCGCGAAGGCGAGAATTTCGATTTTAATCCTTTTAGTTCATCCGATGAAAATTTGTTGGGATTGAGCTCGAGTTTTAGAAACAGCTTCTACTACAATCGCGGAAAACAGCAGCATTCGGTCACTTACACTTTCCTTTCGAGCCGCGCCAAGAGTTTGCTCAACGTCGGATCTCAGGAAAACCTGAACCGTTCGCACCAGATCCAATATGCGCATTTGGTCCAGAAAACCTGGCTTTTCAGTTTTAGCGGACAGACGTTGTTCTCGACTTCGGAATCGGAAAACTACGCCACCAAGAATTTCGAGATCGACGGATATAAAATCCAACCTAAAATCTCGTATCTGTTCAACAAGAACGCGAGTTGGGACATTTTCTACGAACGATCGCAAAAAGACAACCAGATCAACAATCTCGAAACGCTCGGCCAAAATCGCTTCGGAACTTCTTTCACTTATGCGAGTGAGAAAAAATTCACGGCAAACGGCGAATTCTCGCTTTACAAGAACGATTTTACGGGAGACGCGCTCTCGCCTGTCGCCTATACGATGCTTGAAGGTTTGCAACCGGGGCAGAATTTGACCTGGCGTTTGCTCTTGCAGAAAAACCTCACGCAATATCTCGACGTGAACGTGAATTACCAAGGCCGAAAGAACGAAACTTCCAAGTCGATCCACACCGGAAGCGTACAATTGCGGGCGTATTTTTAACAGACGGGATTCGGTCAATCGCGCCCAATCTGTTATATTTGAAATCCTTATTCAAACAGACATCATGAATTTCAAAACTTCGATATTGGCCGCTTTGACAATCGCTATGGCGACGGTTTCCTGCAAAAAAGACCTTGAACCTCAAGAAAGTTCAGTTCCGCTAGGACAAACCGATCCGGCTGCGGCCCAAACAGCTCAAAACGCTGCTCAACCGCAACAGATCCAGACGGCTCAACAAATGCCGGCTCAGGCGCAGCAGGTACAACAGGTTCAGCAACCGCAAGCCACGGCTCCGGGAATGAACCCGCCTCACGGACAACCTGGCCATCGTTGCGATATTCCGGTCGGTTCGCCTTTGAGTCAACCTGTAAAAACAGGTGCGACTACAACAACTGCGACTCCTGGACAAGCTCCGGC
>JBCNQO010000236.1:0-4464 GCA_039592825.1 Flavobacterium sp. | reverse complement strand
AAAGCTCACGTGCTGCCCGGAGTAATGGCTACCCTTGTTCGCCTCGTAAAAGTTCTTCAAGCCCAAAGTATCGGTTTTGGAACGAACCCAGATTTCCTTTTCCATAAGATCAAAAAGCAGCAATCCGTCGCGGTATTCGTCCATCACGGCAGAAAACTCCGGGAATTCATCCTCGAGGTGGTCGTTGTAGTAAGCCGCAAGCACGTCGTCTGTAAATTTCGCGTACAAATGATCGGTCAACTTATCGAGCGGTTTTTCGGTCAAGCCGGATTTCTGTTGAGCCAAAACGAACTGATGAAAATCGGCACCCGTAACTTTCCTGTCGCCAACGGTAAAAAGAACGCCCTGGAAATTCTTTGCGTCCGGAGCTTCCCATTCGTTTTTGTACAAGGCCTCAGTCACGGCAGCTTTCGCCTTCTTGAACTCTTTATTGTTGGTTTTCACCTGATATTTCTTGTGCAGCTTCTCGTTCAAAGCCGATGTAATCAAACGCGAACGATCGTCTTTGCTCACGCGGTTCTCGAATTCGGCTTTGGCTTCGTCCAAACTCTTTACCGGGAATTTGTTGATGAGCTTGATGATGTGCCATCCGAACTGGCTTTCTACCGGCTCTGAAACTGGCTTTTCTTTAGTAAGCTTGAAAGCCGCATCCTCAA
This sequence comes from Flavobacterium sp., assembly GCA_039592825.1. GTDB lineage: Bacteria > Bacteroidota > Bacteroidia > Flavobacteriales > Flavobacteriaceae > Flavobacterium. Next base: position 3,808 of record JBCNQO010000236.1, on the reverse strand, counting down.
ATTCTTCCGAACTCAACTGACCCGAAGCGAAACGGTTCAAAGCGCCGCCTTTCGAAGACGAAGACTTATCGTCTGAAAACTGCTTGGCCAACTCCTCGAAATTCTCGCCTTGCTTCAGTTTATTGTTTATCTCGAAGATTTTGTCCTTGGCTTTTTTGGCTTCGGCCGCATCATCGGTTTTCGGTTTGAGGATCATGATGTGCGCCACCTGAAGCTCGCCACGATTGTCGCGAACGTCTACGGTCTTGATCACGTGATAGCCAAAACGCGAACGAACCGGTTTCGAAACCTCGCCTTTTTTGGTATGGTAAGCGCCGCTTTCAAACGGATAAACCATCCTGAAAACAGAAAAATAACCCAAATCGCCTTTGTTCTCCTTAGCCGACGGATCTTGCGAATACTGTTCGGCCAATTTGCCAAAGTCTTCACCGGCAGTCGCTTTTTTGTAAACGTCCAAAGCCTGGTTATAAGCTTTCAAAGTATCGGCCGGAGACGCGTTTTCGTCCACGAGAATCAACACGTGAGCCGCTCGCACTTCCTTCAAAGAACGCTGGTAAGCCTCGTCCACAAGCTCTTTGGTCACTTTTGAATCGGTTAAATAACCTTTCGCCAACTGGGCGCGGTATTGCTTCAACTCGTTCTGGTAACCTTGTCCGCCTTCGAGTCCAAGCTTGTGCGCTTTGTTTATCTTGAGTTTGTATCCTATGAAAAGCTCGAGGTACTGATCGAGGTCTTTTTGCGACTCGTCTTTTACCAAATCGAGGTTTTTGTTGTAAACACGCAGGAATTCGTCTGTGTAGTAAGGTTTGTCGTTAACGGTGAACAAGACTTCCTTATCGGCCTTTTTTGCAGCAGCGGCTTCTTGTTTCTTCTGAGCGCCGCAAGTGGCGAACACGGCAAGTAAGCCTAAAGACAAATGTTTGATTTTCATTGAACTATGTAATCAATTATGGTTTTGGTTTTCGCATCGCTTCCCAGATAGAAAATCCGACTGACAAAAGTAGCAATTCAAACTTCGCCCGCAAGTACGCGCTTTACTATTAACAAATTATTTTGAACAGGTTTTTAAGCTTTTATGTATATTATTTGGGCGTGCCGGCGGCGAAGAAGTCGCAGCGGCAGACGGCAGTTGCAGTGACGCCGCCGTCGGGCTGCAGCCACTCGCTTTTGTCCAGCTTTTCGGGCTGGCCAAAGAGCTTAAACAAAGGCAGCATCCCTCACGCGTGGGTTTAACGACGAAAGTCATTGGAATTTTGGGCTTTTTTGTCAACTCACTGTCGCGAAGTTTGCAACTTCGCGAAACGCGTCACGAAGTCTGAGACTTCCCACTCAGGCACTCCGGAACTTCTACACTAAAGCACTTTCGCACTTCAGCACTAAAAAAACACTACCTTTGCCGTCCATTTCACACACCATGAGTTTTTTAAAAGAAATCGAAAGACGCCGCACGTTCGGCATCATTTCCCACCCCGACGCGGGTAAGACGACTTTGACAGAGAAATTGCTCCTTTTTGGGGGCGCGATCCAGGAAGCCGGAGCCGTAAAAAGCAACAAGATCAAGAAAGGCGCCACTTCCGACTTTATGGAGATCGAGCGCCAGAGAGGAATCTCGGTTTCCACTTCGGTGCTTGCCTTTAACTATAAAGACAAAAAGATCAACATTCTCGATACGCCGGGTCACAAGGATTTTGCCGAAGACACTTATAGAACGCTTACAGCCGTAGATTCGGTAATCGTGGTGATCGACGTGGCCAAAGGTGTCGAGGAACAAACCGAAAAACTCGTGAGCGTGTGCCGCATGCGAAACATTCCGATGATCGTTTTCATCAACAAACTCGACCGCGAAGGTAAAGACGCTTTCGATCTCATGGACGAAGTGGAACAAAAGCTCAAGCTAAAAGTAACACCATTGAGTTTCCCGATCGGAATGGGTTACGATTTTCAGGGCATCTACAATTTGTGGGAAAAGAACATCAATTTGTTCAGCGGTGACAGCCGTAAGAACATAGAGGAAACGATAGCGTTCGACGACGTCGCCAATCCCGAACTCAACAAGATCATCGGCGACAAACCTGCCGACAAACTGCGAGAAGAACTCGAGCTTATCTCCGAAGTCTATCCGGCGTTCGACCGCCAGGAATATCTCGACGGCCACTTGCAACCCGTTTTCTTCGGATCGGCCTTGAACAACTTTGGCGTGCGCGAATTGCTCGACTGTTTTATCGAGATCGCTCCGGCGCCACGTCCAAAAGAATCAGACACTCGCGAAGTAAAGCCAGAAGAGACGAAACTTTCGGGCTTCGTATTCAAGATCCACGCAAATATGGATCCAAAACACCGCGACCGTTTGGCTTTCGTGAAAATCGTTTCGGGCACTTTCGAAAGGAACAAACCTTACTTGCACGTACGTCAAGGCAAATCGCTCAAGTTCTCGAGCCCGAACGCGTTTTTTGCCGAGAAGAAAGAAATCGTCGACATTTCATATCCTGGTGATATCGTAGGTTTGCACGACACCGGAAACTTCAAGATCGGCGACACTTTGACCGAAGGCGAACAGATGAGTTTCAAAGGAATTCCAAGTTTCTCTCCGGAACATTTCCGTTATATCAACAATGCCGATCCGCTCAAGGCGAAACAACTCGAAAAAGGCATCGACCAACTTATGGACGAAGGTGTGGCACAGTTGTTCACACTCGAACTCAACAACAGAAAAGTAATTGGAACCGTTGGTGCGCTTCAGTACGAAGTTATCCAATACAGACTCGAGCACGAATATGGCGCGAAGTGTTCTTACGAACCTTTCCCGGTTCACAAGGCGTGTTGGGTAAAACCGGACGATGCCAAAAATGACGAATTCAAGGAGTTCAGAAGAATCAAACAGAAATTCCTGGCAACAGACAAATACGGCCAATTGGTATTCCTGGCAGATTCCGATTTCACGATCCAGATGACCCAACAAAAATATCCTTCGGTTAAATTATTCTTCACATCCGAAATGGACTAAAGAATTTACCTATATTTAGAAAGAAATCGCCTTTCGATCGAGGCTTTGGTCATATCGGTTACAAATTGCGAACAATCGCTTAAAAAACAGAGGCCAAATTTCCCCAATTGAAAATGATTTCTATCTTTACAGCCGCAAAACGCAGAATATGAGACAGAATTTGACTAAACTATATTTTCTGACCTTTTTCCTTCTGATCGATTTCGTAGCCTTTGCCCAACCGGGTAACGACGACGAAAACGGTGATCTTGAAGGAGACGATCCGGCACCGGCACCAATCAACGGCAAGTTGATCTGGTTGGCTATCGTTGGAATCGTGTTCGCGTATTACGCTTTCAGAAGAACCAGAAAGACAGCTTAACAAGTTCTCTAAAAATAAAAAAGCCCCTCAAATCGAGGGGCTTTTCTTTTTCTTAATCAATTATCGTTTAACGACCCTAAGCGCTTTGGAGTTTTCGCCTTGGCTTACAATCACATTGTAAACGCCAGCAGCCAAATTCGTCCCGAAAGTCTGGGTTTCGGTTTCTACGGCCGTGAACGAACGCGTTTCTACCAATTTGCCCAACATATCGTAAACTTTTACCGACACATTTTCTTCCGACGGCAAGTCGACGTCAAGCGAGAAAGTTTCCGTGTAAGGATTCGGGTAAGAAACCGCGCGGAAAGTTATATCCTGAACGTCGTTATCTTCTCCTTTGACCAAATTCCTCGCAGCTCCCGGAGCGGTCACGAAACACGTTTCTCCATAATCGGACCAAACACCGGCTGTCTGCACGCCGACGCGAACCGCAATCTGTCCGTTTG
>JBCNQO010000235.1:0-4496 GCA_039592825.1 Flavobacterium sp. | reverse complement strand
CTCTTTGGCAGTCAAAGTGGTAAGCGCCAGTATGCGTTTTTGGCTGGCAATGTGAGACGCGACCGACTTTTCGAGAAAGAAATGTTGGAATTTGGGCAGATCACACAACTTTTTGTAGTTGGCAAAAGTGAGACAGAAAGCGGCCGTATCTTCAAGGCATTGCAGTTGCATCGTGGCCGGCGTTTGGGTGAAAAAAGCGAGCGAATCGGTTTCCCACCAATCTTCCATGGCGAAAGTCACGATGTGTTCAATGTTGTTAGAATCTGTCGCCGTGAGCTTCGTAAGGCCAGAAACAATAAAGTAATTTGGGACATTTTTGTCGCTTTCGCGGATGAGGAATTCGCCCTTGCGACGGAAATCTTTGGTAAAATGTTCGAGCATGAAACCGAATTCGTCTTCTGAAAGATCGATGAGTTTCTCAAAGTGTTTCCTGAGGAAATCTTCCATCACGGATACATTTTCCTGGTGTGTTCGGCCGATGCCACGATCATTTGCGACAGCACCGATTCGTCTATGTCGCTAAGGCGTTTTACATATACGCAGCCTTTGGTGACTTTGTGTTTGCCGAGTTTCTCGAGTAGTTGTTCTCGCCCTTCGAATTCTGACGAAAAGTAGAAGACGAGATTGGCTTTTCGTGGTGCAAATGCCGCCAATGGTGCATCGCCTTCGTGTCCGGATGCGTATTTGTAGTGATACGTGCCGAAAGCGATTATGGTTGGCCCGAACATGTGTGCCGGAAGTTTTGTCGCGGCCTCGAATAGTTCGACCAGGCGGCGTGCTTCGTCTCTTTTGGTTTCGTCTTCTATGTTCGATATGAATTCGGAGACGGGCACTTGGGTTATTTTGGTTTTGGTTTCGTAAGCCATTTTTGGGTTCAGGGTAAAGGGTTCAAGGTTCAGGTGCTGGACGTTCGTTGTTCAAAATTACTTAATCACCTAATAGCGTGCGGACTTCGTCCGGTTTTTTTTTGCCACGGATTCACGGATTCACGGATTTCACAGATTTATAGATTTTTCGCTTCGCTCTTTGATTTGCACGGATCTGGACTTTTTACTTTGCCTGAATTCGTGTTGAATTGAAATCGTTTGCATCAAAGTCGTTGCGCAGTCCGATTTCGCGTGAGGGATGCTGGCTTTGTCTGAGCTCTTTTTGCCAACCGAATTTCGTGACTCAAGATTGAAGCCCATGCAAAAAAGCGAGTGCCTGCAGCCCGACGGCAGCCGACCTTTTCGAAGATTTTACAACCGGAATTTCCCGGCTGCCGGCACGCCCAAACCTTGAACCCTGAACCTTGCGCCCTAACCTACTTTCCTGCCGGTTCTTCCTCAAAGAGCAACTTGATGTTCTCGTAAGAATTGTGCAGCGCCTGCTCGATGTCTTCTGGATTGAGCCACGCGACTTTTTCAATGCCTTCTTCGAGTTGCGGGTGAAGCGTGCCTTCGAAGCTGGATTTCATCTCGAACCAGTGCGTGATCTTGAGTTTGTAGCGTCCGTTGCGCTTGAAGACGTGGTAGGTTTTTTGGAGTTTTTTGGTGATGGTGAGCTTTCCTACGCCGGTTTCTTCCTCGACTTCGCGGATTGCCGTTTCTTCTATGTCTTCACCTTTTTCCATGCCGCCTTTGGGCAAATCCCATTTTCCGTTGCGGAAGATGAACAGCACCTGGCCTTTTTTGTTGTAGACGAGTCCGCCGCCGGCTTTTTGCACCGGGATTTTGGCCTTGATCTGTTTTAGCATCTCTTTTTCGTCGGGATGATACAGATACGCCTTCTTGACCTTGTTGGAAAACAGTTTGGAGATAAGTTGCGAGAAGTCAATGCCTTCGAACAAAAACAGTTGGAAATCGGTCTCCTTTTGTATCTCGCCGGTAAGGAAAAGTGGTTTGTCGTTTACAAAAACTTTATACATTTGCAGTATGATTTTCAATAAAGATACAGCCGAAAAAACCGCGGAATTGCTTTTGCAAATAAATGCAATAAAATTGAATCCCAAAAATCCTTTCACTTGGGCTTCGGGCTGGAAATCGCCTATCTATTGCGACAACCGCATGGTTTTGTCTTTTCCGCCGATACGGAATTACGTGCGTGACGAGTTCGCCAAACAGATCGAGAAACAGTTCGGGAAACCAGACGTGATTGCCGGTGTCGCCACGGGTGCGATTGGGATTGGGATGCTTGTTGCCGAGTCGCTCGGATTGCCTTTCGTGTACGTACGTCCGGAGCCGAAAAAGCACGGCCGCCAGAATCAGGTGGAAGGCTTTTTGCAGAAAGGACAGAGCGTGGTGATCGTAGAAGATTTGATCTCTACGGGAAAAAGCAGTTTGATGGCTGTTGATGCTTTGAGAGAATCTGGGGCGAACGTCAAAGGAATGGTAGGTATTTTCACTTACGGATTCCCGGTGGCGACCGAAAATTTCAAGAACGCCAACGTCGACCTTTACACTTTGAGCAATTACGAGAATCTTTTGAACCTCGCAGTTGCCAAACAATACATCACCGAAAACGAACTCGAGACGCTTAAGGAATGGAACTCCAATCCTGCCGAATGGGGCGTTGAAGCCTAATCTTACACTATGAATCTGGAAAGCCCGAAAGTTTCTGTAGAGAAACCAGCACAGTATATTTTTGAACAGTTGACCGATGTGAAGAACTTCGAGAAACTCATGCCCGACTCTATCGCCAAGTTCGAATTGACGGGAGAAGACTCGTTCATCTTCGCCTTGAAAGGTATGCCCGAAATCAAGTTGCGCCTCAAGGAACAGACTGCTCCGACTTACGTTAAATTGGGTGCGGCCAGCGACAAGTTGCCTTTTAGCCTTGAAGCCAAAATCGACGCGGTTTCCGAGAACAAAAGCGATATTCAGCTTTTCTTTGAAGGCGAATTCAATGCGATGATGGCCATGATGGTCAAAGGCCCGATCTCGAAATTCATCGAGACATTGGCCGCGAACATGCACAAATTGTAATTCGCGTTTCGTGACATTTACACAACCTTCCCGAAACGGAAGGTTTTTTTGCTTTAAGGAGAATTATACACAAGTTTCCTCTTGCCCGAAATAGGGATTTTTTATATTTTTCAATCCCCAAAATCTACGTCATCGGTTAAAAAAGAGTATTGGATGGAGAGCGGAAATCACGGCAACATCGAACAGAAAAGGCTGCATGCGTTAAGGGAATACGACATTCTCGACACGTTAAGCGAGAAAGATTATGACGACATCGTCACCATGGCGTCGATCATCTGCAATGCTCCTATTGCGCTTATCAGTTTTGTTGATGAAGACAGACAATGGTTCAAATCGAAACACGGACTCGATGTAGACGAAACACCTAGAGTGCATTCGTTTTGTGCCCACGCGATCCAGACGCCTAACATGCCTTTTATCGTGAGTGATTCGCGCACAGACGATCGCTTTAAAGAAAATCCGCTGGTGACCGGCGATCCTAACATCGTTTTCTATGCCGGAATTCCGCTCGTGAACAAGAACGGACATGGTCTTGGAACGGTTTGCGTGATAGACACCGTGCCACGTGAACTGGACGAGAACCAGGTCAAAGCGTTGCGGATTCTTTCGGATCAGGTGCTGAATCTGCTCGAGCTTCACAAAGTCAACTACGAACTCAACAACATTAATGTCGAACTGAACCGATCGCAACGAAAACTGCAGTCAGACAACGACGATCTTGACGTGATCGGCCGCGGGCTCCAAATGACGCTCGACAAACACATTTCGGACCGCGTCCGCGAGATTGCCAACCAAAACATCGAACTGGAAAGAGTCAACAAAGAATTGCAGGCGTTCACTTACATCTCGAGTCATGACCTTCAGGAACCGCTTCGAAAGATCATGACTTTTTCATCTTTCATAAAAGATCGGGAATTCGACACTTTGTCTGAAAAAGGCAAAATGTATTTCGAGAAAATCAATTCGTCGGCAGATCGCATGAGCAGTCTCATCAAAGACCTGTTGACCTATTCGCGAACCACTACTTCCGAGCGTGTTTTTGAGAAAACGAGACTTTCCGCGATCGTGAATGACATCATTCTGGATCTCGAGGAAGAAATCGACAACCGGAAAGCGCTGATCAAAGTGGTTTCGGATTGCGAAGTCGACGTGATCTCTTTTCAGTTCCGTCAGGCACTTTACAATCTTGTCGCTAATGCGATAAAATTCGCGCGTCCGGGCGTGATGCCCGAGGTGATCTTGTCTGGGGAATCAAAAACCGGAGACAAGTTCGGGATAGAGAAATTAGATCACTCAAAAACGTATACCAGGATAACTGTTGCCGACAATGGCGTTGGTTTCGACAGCCAGTACAACGAAAAGATTTTCGAGCTTTTCCAACGTCTGGAATCGCGCGAAATCAAGGTAGGAACCGGAATCGGGCTCGCTATCGTAAAAAAGGTCGTAGACAACCACAAAGGTGTCGTCAAGGCAAAAAGTGTAAAGAACCAGGGCAGTACTTTTGAAATTTATGTCCCGACGCGACAGGATTGT
>JBCNQO010000234.1:0-4503 GCA_039592825.1 Flavobacterium sp. | reverse complement strand
CCATGGGAATTTTGAAGATTGTGCAAATATAACCACGATTGATGATTTCCTGTTTCGGGATTCGAAATTTCTGATAACGATTTCGCTGTTTACCGACGAAATTCATAAGTGTTGCTTTTTGTCGATAATCGCATTTTCAAACATCGACGAACGTCATGGCCTTGGTGATTTGCAGAGTTTTTTCACCGTTCAACGACTTTAAATAAGTAGGAAAAGTATTGTTGATAAGTTTGACCCAGAAATTCATCAGATACCACAAATACTATGAGCAAGATTTTTGATCCCGTTTACAGAAAGGAATACATGGACGGATACGTTTTCGGGTCGAACCCATTTTTGGGAGGTGATTTGTCTTATTGCGGCGAAGCGTTTTCCAGCGGATTCTACTCAGGCCGCCAGATGTACGAAAGCCAGAACGGACCACTTTCGGAAGGTATTCCCGCCAAAATTCTCGACAACGAGGCACTCGAAGATTTCATGCTTGCCGGAATGCTTGGAATGAGCATCGATCTTGAAGGCTATTCGGATTTTCAGATCAAGGTCATCGGGAAATGGTACATGAGCGGCGTAGAGAAATACGACCCAAGCGAATGGATGGAACTTTTCGCGTTCCTCGAGTCGGAATCCATTTTTGTGGAATACCGTTAATAACTGTTCGATTTTCATCGGATAAATCACCTTTACATTTTCGGGCGTTTTCGCTAAATTCGTTTCAAACCGATCCCTAACATCGGAACGAACGAAATGGCAGAAAATTTCCCTTTTTATCTCATACTGGTTCTGGTCATTGCCTTTTTGGTGATGCTGGCCAACAAAATCAAAGTCGCCTATCCGGTTTTGCTAGTGCTGGCCGGACTCGGAATAAGTTTCGTGCCGGGAATTCCGTCGCTCGAGATAAGTCCCGAACTCATCTTCATCATTTTTCTTCCACCTTTATTATACGAGGCCGCGTGGTCGATCTCGTGGAAAGACCTTTGGTTCTGGAGGCGCATCGTGTGCAGTTTCGCGTTTCTGGTCGTTTTGTTCTCGGCTTTTTCGGTCGCTTTGGCCGCGCATTATCTCATTCCGGGATTTTCTTTGGCGTTGGGATTCTTGCTAGGCGGAATCGTCTCGCCACCAGATGCCGTAAGTGCGGGCGCTATCCTCAAATTCGTCGATGTCCCGAAACGTTTGTCTTCGATTCTGGAAGGCGAAAGTTTGCTTAACGACGCTTCTTCACTGATCATTTTCCGTTTTGCATTGATTGCCGTGGGAACAGGAGAATTCGTTTTTCACGAAGCCGCTGTGAGTTTTGGTTGGATGCTTTTCTCGGGAATCGGGATCGGACTTTTGACCGGACTTATCTTTATCAAACTCCACAAATTCCTTCCGACAGACGCCAACATAGACGTGATCATGACTTTGGTCGCGCCTTACGCCATGTATATTTTAGCCGAAGAAGTGCACGGATCGGGCGTTCTGGCTGTAGTTTCGGGCGGACTTTTTCTTGCCAACAAAAGGTTCACGTTCTTGCAGACGACTTCCAGAATACGAAGCGTCAACGTTTGGGCGAGTCTCACCTTTTTATTGAACGGACTCGTTTTTATGCTTATCGGACTCGATTTGCCACACATCGCAAGCGGTCTCGAAAAAGAAGGTTATGACCTTGTGACCGCGATTGGTTACGGCTGTATCGTGACGCTGGTTTTGGTCGTGGCGCGCATCGTTTCGTGTTACGCCGCAGTTTTTATCACGCTCATCATGCGCAACTTCATCACCGTTGCCGACGCGAGGCATCCGGGTTATCGCGTACCGATTATTTTGGGTTGGTCGGGCATGCGCGGTGTGGTGTCGCTTGCGGCCGCTTTGTCGATTCCCGTGATGGTTTCGGGCGAAGCTTTTCCGCAAAGGAACCTGATTTTGTTCATCACTTTTGTCGTAATCCTGATCACTTTGGTCGGTCAAGGGCTTACACTTCCGTGGATAATAGAAAAACTGCACCCGAAATATCCCGAACAGGAATTGTCCGAAGAACAGATCGAAAACAACCTCAAGCACGAATTGGCGGCCTTTGCCCTATCCCAACTCAAGACGCATTATCCGAAACAGATCGAAACACAACCGCTCATCAAACAGATCGCGTTCAAACTCCAGAACAACTCAGACATTGAGGGAGACGATTACAATGGCGAATGCATCCTGATTTTGTCTGACCTGATTTCAAAACAACGCGATTGGCTGCTCGAGCGCAACAAGAACGACCAATACCTGAACGAAGACATCGTAAGAAAACACTTGCTTAGACTCGACCTCGAAGAAGAAAAATTGCGTTTGAGCTAGACTTTATCGCCTTTGGCTATTTGCGTATAGAATAATAGGATTGGGATTATCGGCCCAAACCTTTAACTTTATGGAAACCGGATTACGGTAAAATAAAGCAAACCAATTTTAACGCAAATAACTATGGAACACGGATCAGACATCAGCAAATGCCCTTTCCACAATTCACAGAACACGGCCGGTGGCGGCACGAGAAACGAACAATGGTGGCCAGATAAACTCAAAGTTGAGATTTTACGCCAGAATTCGCCCGCGTCTGACCCGATGGACAAAGATTTCGACTACGCCAAAGCCTTCAACAGCCTCGATCTGGAAGCTGTCAAAAAAGATCTTCACACTTTAATGACCGATTCCCAGGATTGGTGGCCAGCCGATTTTGGCCATTACGGCGGACTTTTCATAAGAATGGCCTGGCACAGCGCCGGAACATACAGGGTTTCAGACGGACGCGGTGGCGCAGGAGCCGGAATGCAGCGTTTTGCCCCATTGAACAGTTGGCCAGACAACGTGAGTTTGGACAAAGCCAGACGCTTGCTATGGCCGATCAAACAGAAATACGGCAACAAGATTTCGTGGGCTGACCTTATGATTTTGACCGGAAATGTCGCCTTGGAATCTATGGGATTCAAGACCTTCGGATTCGCGGGCGGAAGAGCCGACGTCTGGGAAGCTGACGAATCTGTTTACTGGGGTTCGGAAACCGAATGGCTGGGCAACGAAGAACGCTATGCTAACGGCGTTCCGGGCGTAAAAGGTCACGGCGTGGTTTCGGCAGACGAAGACGCGTCTGGTGAAACGCATTCCAAAGGTCTTGAAGAACCGCTTGCCGCCGCACACATGGGATTGATTTACGTGAATCCCGAAGGTCCGGACGGAAATCCCGATCCCGTAAAAGCCGCTCACGACATACGCGTGACTTTTGGCAGAATGGCGATGAACGACGAAGAAACCGTGGCACTAATAGCTGGCGGACACACTTTTGGTAAAACGCACGGAGCCGCGCCTTCTGACAATGTAGGCAAAGAGCCAGAAGCCGCAGACATGGAACTGCAAGGTTTCGGCTGGCAAAACCAATACAAATCCGGCAAAGGCCCAGACACGATTACGAGCGGTCTAGAAGTAACGTGGACGAAAACGCCTACGCAATGGAGCAATAATTTCTTCGAGAACCTTTTCGCTTATGAATGGGAACTCACCAAAAGTCCGGCGGGCGCTCACCAATGGGTTGCCAAAAATGCTGAGGCAATAATTCCAGACGCTTATGACGCTTCGAAAAAACATCTTCCTACGATGCTGACTACAGATTTGTCGCTTCGTCTGGATCCGGCTTACGAGAAAATTTCGCGTCATTTCCTTGAAAATCCTGACGCTTTCGCGGACGCATTCGCGAGGGCTTGGTACAAACTGACGCATCGCGATATGGGACCGAAAGCGCGTTATCTTGGACCGGACGTTCCTGGCGAGGAACTTTTGTGGCAAGACCCAATTCCGGAAGTGGATCACGAATTGGTGAACGCGGCCGATGTAGAAGACCTGAAAGCGAAATTGCTCGTTTCGGGATTGTCGGTTTCGGATCTGGTCACGACCGCTTGGGCTTCGGCCTCGACCTTTAGAGGTTCGGACAAACGCGGTGGCGCGAACGGCGCGAGAATCCGTTTGGAGCCCCAGAAAAATTGGGCCGTGAACAATCCTGGCAAATTGCAGAATGTACTTTCTGTGTTGGAATCGGTTCAAAAGGATTTCAATGCTTCGGGCAAGAAAATCTCGCTGGCCGATCTGATCGTACTTGGTGGCGTCGCGGCTGTGGAAAAAGCGGCCAAAGATGGCGGACACACAATTTCGGTTCCGTTTACTCCTGGTCGAATGGACGCTTCCCAAGAGCAAACCGACGTGGAGTCTTTCAACTATCTAGAGCCGTTTGCCGACGGTTTCCGAAACTACAAAAAAGGGAAAGCGCCTGTAGCGACCGAAGCTTTGCTTATAGACAAAGCCAACCTGCTCACGCTTTCGGCTCCTGAATTGACCGTGCTTTTGGGCGGACTTCGCGTTTTGGGCACGAATCACGACGGTTCTAAAAATGGCGTTTTCACGAATCGTCCGGGGCAATTGACCAATGATTTCTTCGTGAACCTTTTGGATATGAACACCGAGTGGAAATCGGCTTCTGGAGACCGCGAACTTTAC
>JBCNQO010000233.1:0-4509 GCA_039592825.1 Flavobacterium sp. | reverse complement strand
GGTGGATGAGATAATGCCGCCGGCTTTACAGGCGTGTTTCGCGCTTCTGGGTGAACCGACGCCGTATCGGTGCAAGAAACCCTGCAAAAGGCACTGTCGATGCTCTTGGGCGAAACCCTAGAAATCGTAGGCGCCGGACGAACAGACACAGGCGTACACGCCAAACTCATGTACGCCCATTTCGACACCGAAACTTTTTTCGAAACTCCGAAACTCGTGCACAGGCTCAATTCGTTCTTGCCACCAGACATAGCCGTGAGCGACATCATTCCCGTCCATGACGATGCCCATGCAAGGTTCGACGCCACGCAACGCTCTTACGAATACCACATCCACACCCAAAAAAACGTCTTTCTCGAAAACCTGAGCTGGTATCATTTTCGCGAACTCGATATTGAAACCATGAATCTGGCGGCGCGCCAACTCTTGCTTCACGAAGATTTCGAGTGCTTTTCTAAAGTAAATACAGATGTAAAGACGTTCATCTGCAAAGTCACCCACGCCCATTGGGAAAAAAAGGGCGATAAACTCGTCTTCACGATCACCGCCGACCGTTTCCTTAGAAATATGGTGCGAGCCGTCGTGGGAACGCTCATAGAAATCGGGCTTGGCAAAAGGTCGCTCGAAGACTTCACCCGAATCATCGAAAGCAAGAACCGCTCAAAAGCCGGATTTTCGGTTCCCGCCAAAGGGTTGTATCTTGTCGAAGTAAAATACGATTACATCAAAACGCCTCAAAACGGCAACCTCTAATGAAAGCAAAAGCATTCGATACGCGCCTGTTTTCGCGCATCCTCACTTATACAAAACCCTATCGCGCCATGTTTTACGGCGTGGTTGTTTCGGCAATATTATTATCGATTTTCGCGGCTTTACGCCCGTACTTGCTCAAAAACACCGTCGACCTTTACATTAAGGAACACGACGCCCAAGGTCTTCTGCTCTACGTCGTACTTATGGGGATCGTGCTTATTTTCGAGGTTTTGTCCCAATTCTATTTCGTTTTTTGGGCGAATTGGCTCGGCCAGGACATCATCAAGGATATCCGCAACAAAATGTTCGCCCACTTGCTGAGTTTCCGTATGAAATATTACGACAATGCGCCGGTTGGTCAACTCGTGACCCGAGCCGTATCAGACATTGAACAGATTGCAAGGATCTTCAGCCAAGGCCTTTTCATGATCATTTCAGACTTTCTCAAAATGGTGGCCGTGCTCATCTTTATGTTCTACATGAACTGGAAATTGGCCTGGATCGCAGTTTTGGCAATGCCGGTCCTGGTTTACATTACACGAATTTTCCAGAGAAAAATGCAGCTCGCCTTCGAAGAAGTGAGAACCCAGGTCGCGGCCATGAACACTTTCGTCCAGGAACGCGTCACAGGAATGAAGATCGTGCAGCTTTTCAACCGCGAGCGCATCGAATACGAGAAGTTCCGCAACATAAACGACAAGCATAGAAAAGCCTGGGTCAAAACGATCCTTTACAACTCCATCTTCTTCCCTATCGCCGACATCATTTCGGCATTCACGCTTGGAGCCGTGATTTGGTACGGAGCAAATCTTATTTTGGACAAAGACCTCACGACCTCGTTAGGAGATTTGACCACTTACACAATGTGCATCGGAATGCTTTTCAATCCGTTACGCCAAATTGCTGACAAGTTCAACGAAATGCAAATGGGAATGATTTCGGCCAACCGCGTGTTCGAGATTCTTGACATTACCGAAGAAGTCCAGCAAAACGGCACGATCGAAGCCCCGAGTTTCAAGGGCGACATCCAGTTCACCGGCGTGCGTTTCAGCTACACGGGCAAAGAAGAAGTCATAAAAGGCATCGATCTCAAGGTAAACGCAGGAGAAACGGTCGCGATCGTTGGTTCTACAGGAGCCGGAAAATCGACGATAATCAACCTTTTAAATCGCTTTTACGAGATAAACCAAGGCAGCATTTCCATAGACGGGCAAGACGTTCGCAACTACAAACTCGAGTCGCTTCGCCGCCAGATTGCCGTGGTTTTGCAAGACGTTTTCCTGTTCGCCGACACGATCTACAACAACATCACGCTCAACAACGACGCCATTTCGAGAGACGAAGTGATTTCGGCAGCCAAGCGCATCGGCGTGCACGAATTCATCATGAATTTGCCCGGCGGTTACGACTATAACGTCAAGGAAAGAGGCGTGATGCTTTCGTCCGGACAACGCCAACTGATCGCTTTCCTTAGGGCATTCGTGAGCAATCCTGGCATTCTCATCCTCGACGAAGCCACATCGTCGGTAGACACTTATACAGAGGAACTCATCCAGCACGCCACCGAAACCATTACGGCCGGCAGAACTTCAATCGTCATTGCCCACAGGCTTGCCACGGTCGTAAAAGCAGACAAGATCGTCGTCATGGACAAAGGTCTTATCGTAGAAGAAGGCACGCACCAGGAATTGCTGGGCAAAAGCGAGGGCTATTACCGAAATCTCTATTTCTCCCAATTCGTTTCCGAAGAAGAGAATTCCTGAAAAATCCATACTCAAAATGACGTCCGCCACAAACGGACGTTTTTTTTTGTTTCTCAGAAGCTGTTTCCGGCTATTCGCTATTAGCTTCCTTAAAAACGCGCGGTTTTGCAACGCCTGCCAAGAGCTTCCTTTGGTCGCTTTGGCAGTCGGGCAAAACCAGCGCGTTTTTCGCGAAAGGCTAGCCGCGATATCCGGGCTAGAAATCTCGCCCCAAAACAATCAATTGATTACCAAAGAACTATCCGACAGTAAACGCTTACAAACGTTTATAAACGACAGTAAACGTTTATAAACGACAGTAAACGTTTAACAACCGACTAATTCCAAACACATTTTGCAACTTCGCCACATCGTCCAAACCAAATCCGAAAACAGCAGAAAGCGACCGTAAAAGTCAAACTCCGGCACTCAATTACTCCGGCACTCCGGCACTTGTCACTTTGCACTTATTTCCGTACTTTCGCACTGCAAAAAATAGTCAACCATGAAATACGACGTAATAGTTTTAGGAAGCGGGCCAGGCGGTTATGTGGCCGCTATCCGCGCGGCTCAACTCGGTTTTAAGACCGCTGTTGTAGAACGTGAGAATTTGGGTGGAATCTGCTTGAACTGGGGTTGTATCCCAACCAAAGCGCTTTTGAAATCGGCCCAGGTTTTCGATTACCTCAAACACGCTTCCGACTACGGCTTGACCGTAACGGCCTACGATAAAGATTTCCCGGCAGTGATCCAGCGTTCTCGCGGTGTAGCCGACGGAATGAGCAAAGGAATCCAGTTCCTTATGAAAAAGAACAAGATCGATGTTATCGAAGGAACCGGAAAATTGAAACCGGGAAAGAAACTCGACGTAACCTCGAAAGACGGAAATAAAACCGAATACTCGGCAGACCACATCATCATCGCCACAGGAGCACGTTCGCGCGAATTGCCGAACATTCCGCAAGACGGCAAAAAAGTGATCGGTTACCGTCAGGCCATGACCTTGCCAGAGCAGCCAAAGTCGATGATCGTTGTAGGTTCAGGCGCCATTGGTGTTGAATTCGCTCACTTCTACCACTCCATGGGAACAGAAGTAACAATCGTGGAATTCCTCCCGAACATCGTGCCTTTGGAAGACGAAGACATCTCGAAACAATTCGAGCGCTCAATCAAGAAAGCCGGAATCAAGGTCATGACAAGTTCTTCTGTAGAGCGCATCGACACTACAGGAAATGGCGTGAAAGCTTTCGTGAAAACGGCAAAAGGCGAAGAAGTGATCGAGGCAGATGTTTTGCTTTCGGCTGTCGGGATCAAAACCAACATCGAGAACATCGGCCTTGAAGAAGTGGGCATCGCCACAGACCGCGACAAAATCCTTGTGAACGATTGGTACCAAACCAATATTCCGGGTTATTACGCGATCGGTGATGTGGTTCCAGGACAAGCTTTGGCTCATGTAGCTTCTGCCGAAGGAATCACTTGCGTAGAAAAAATCAAAGGTTTGCACGTAGACAAAATCGACTACGGCAACATTCCGGGCTGTACTTACGCCACTCCAGAAATCGCGTCTGTCGGCTTGACCGAAAAACAGGCGAGAGAAAAAGGCTACGAACTCAAGATCGGTAAATTCCCGTTCTCGGCTTCAGGAAAAGCGAAAGCCGCCGGAACGCCAGACGGTTTCGTAAAAGTGATCTTCGACGCCAAATATGGCGAATGGCTAGGCTGCCACATGATTGGCGCCGGCGTTACGGACATGATCGCCGAAGCTGTGGTTGCGCGTAAACTCGAAACTACAGGACACGAGATCATCAAGTCGGTTCACCCTCACCCAACCATGAGCGAGGCTGTTATGGAAGCGGCCGCTGATGCTTACGGCGAGGTGATCCATTTGTAACCGAGTGCCGGAGTACCGGATTGCAAGGCACCTGAGCGCCTGAGACACCGACTCACATTTTATATAAAACAAAATCCGCTCTTTTGGGCGGATTTTTTGTTTTTACGAAAGAACTACTAG
>JBCNQO010000232.1:0-4515 GCA_039592825.1 Flavobacterium sp. | reverse complement strand
GGCAACGATTACCGCAGCTCAGATCGATAATGGTTCGGCAGACAATTGCGCGATCGATACTTTGGTTTTGGACGTGACGAGTTTCGATTGCGACGATTTGGGCGCGAACACCGTGACGTTGACCGCGACCGACAATTCCGGGAATACCGCATCCGCCATCGCGACCGTAACTGTCGTCGATTCGATAAATCCGACCGCGATCGCCCAGAATATTACCGTTCCGCTTGATGCCACTGGACAGGCGACGATTACTGTCGCACAGATCGACAACGGTTCGAGTGACAATTGTACG
Source organism: Flavobacterium sp. (assembly GCA_039592825.1). Classification (GTDB taxonomy): domain Bacteria; phylum Bacteroidota; class Bacteroidia; order Flavobacteriales; family Flavobacteriaceae; genus Flavobacterium. The sequence continues at coordinate 4,223 of JBCNQO010000232.1, read as the reverse complement.
TTTACGCTTTCTTTGGATGTTACCAGTTTCAGCTGCGCGAACATCGGCACGAACAATGTGGTTTTGACCACGACCGATACCGCGGGCAATGTTTCCACCGCAAATGCTGTCGTGACGGTTGTGGATAACCTTGCCCCGACCGTCGTTACGCAAAATATCACGGTTCAATTGGATGCGACGGGTCAGGCGACGATTACCGCCGCTCAGATCGACAATGGTTCGAGCGACAATTGCGCGATCCAGACGCTTTCTCTCGACGTGACGACTTTTGATTGTACTACGACTGGCGCGAATACAGTGACTTTAACGGTTACCGACAATTCCGGGAACACGGCTTCGGCTACGGCGATTGTTACTGTGGTTGATACCGTCGTGCCGATTGTGGTTACCCAGAATCTTACGCTTTCTCTCGACCCTACGACTGGAACGGTTTCTATCACTCCAGACCAGATTGACAATGGTTCGAGCGACAATTGCGCTCTGACTTTGGCGCTTGACGTGACAACTTTCAATTGTTCGAACATTGGCGTGAATACTGTGACGCTTACGGCGACCGATACTTTCGGGAACACGGCTTCGGGTACGGCCACTGTTACGATTGATCCAGTTCCGGCGGCTACTGGTGCGGCCAACCAGCGATTCTGTTTGATCGACAATCCGACGGTGAACGACATAAATGTGAGCGGAACAAACGTGATTTTCTACACCGATGCGGCTTTGACGATTCAGGCGCCGGGCTATGTTGCGCTGGCTTCGGGCACTTATTATGCCGTTGCCCATTACGGAACTTGTCCTGCGACGCCTTTGGTCGTTACGGTTTTGGTTGAGGATGAAGTGCCTCCGACGGGACAGCCTATGCAATATTTCTGTAGGGAAAAAGTCAACACCGTGGCCATGCTCGAAACCGATCAGCCGAATGTGGTTTGGTATGATGTTCCGACTGGCGGAAGTCCTTTGTCGGCCAGTACCGAATTGCAGGACCAACAGTTCTATTACGCTTCTTTGCTTGGTCCGAATTGCGAGAGCAGCACGAGATTCGAGGTTCAGGTGACAATCTGGTATTGCGACATTATCGTGCACAACGGCGTTTCTCCTAACAACGACGGAAAGAACGACCATCTGATCATCGAAGGCATAGAATTCTTCCCGGACAATAGCGTCGAGATTTTCAACCGTTGGGGCAACAAAGTTTTCCAGACCAAGCGCTACGGCACGAACAATAATGTCTTCAGAGGCGTTGCGAACACTGGTTTGGGCTCGTCGGACGCTACTACCGGATTGCCTTTCGGAACCTATTATTACGTGGTGAACTTCAAGGATCGCGACGGCAAAGGCCAATCGAAAATGGGCTATCTGCAATTGAACAACTAACCTACACCAAATTATGTCATTCAAATATTTCTACATATTCACTTTCGTTTTGCTGACTTTTGGTGCAAAGGCGCAGCAAGACGTTCAGTTTTCGGACTATAAGCTCAACATGTCGAGTTTCAATCCCGCGTTTGCCGGATTTTTCGACGGAAGCATCCTTTTGATACACCGCACGCAATTTACCGGAGTCGACGGTGCGCCCACGAGTCAGAACCTCAATGTCAATCTTCCTATAAACGACAAAATGGGCGCCGGATTGAACGTTACCACCGAAACTTTGGGCGTGACCGACGAAACGATCGTGACGGGCGATTACTCCTATTCGATTTTCCTCAACGACGACGACATGATCTCGTTCGGACTTAAAGCGGGTTTTAGTGTCCTGAACGTCGATTACTCGAGACTGGATCTGGACGATCCTACAGATGGAAGTTTCGCCAACAACATCGAAAACCAGTTCTCGCCCAGAATAGGCGCTGGCGTGCTTTTGACCACGAAAGTCTTTTTCCTGGGCGTGTCGACCACGAACTTCATCAAGGAAACCTACAACCCGACGGTTTCGGACTATTCGGTTACTACGACGCCGCATTTGTATATGACCACAGGTTTCCAAACCGCGCTTACCGAAGATCTCACGCTCAAGCCGTCGATTTTGTCGAGAGTCGTGAAAGGCGCTCCGGTGGCTTTGGACATTGCCGCGAATTTCGCTTATCAGGACAAATTCCGGTTTGGGGTTTCTTATCGTTGGGATGCCGCGATTACAGGCGTTGTCGGGATTTCTTTCCTAAGGGATTTTCAGGCCGGATACGCTTACGATTACTCGATTACCGAACTGGGAAAATATGCGCCTAGCTCGCATCAGTTCTACCTCAAATACGTATTCAAAAGACCAGAAGACCGAAGACGCGAATGCAATTGCAGCTTCACCGACGGTGCTTCTGGAATGGAACTTTAATAATTGTCGGTTGCTTGACGAAAGGCCGTTTCTTTTTGAGGCGGCCTTTTTGCATAAAAAAACTCCCGAGGCGAACATCGGGAGCTTCTTGACAAATTTAACCTAAAATGAAATTACTGAACTTTGAACTGAAAGGTTTGGGAAGTGGAACTGTTGCCCTGAGCGTCGGTCGTGACCACTTTCCAGTAGTAATTGTTTCCGGCCGAAACCGCGGCGTTTGTTTGCGTCTGGGTCACCGTAGCCAATAAAGCCGTTGGGTTTGCCGTCGTTCCGAAATAGACTTTGTAATCTACGATGTCGTTCTCAACGTCGGATGCCGTCCATTGCAAAGTAACCGACGAACCCGTAACGATCGAACTCATAGCCGGAGCGACCAATTCTGCCGGAAATGGCGCATAATTGGTTATCGCATCTCCCGCGTTGTAAAACTTCCAGGTTTGGCTCGAAACCGAAGATTGGCCTTCACGGCGCGAACTCACATACCACGAGTAAGGCGTCGCTCTAAGCAAAGTCACGTTATACGTCAAGGCTTCGCCAGCGTTGTATTGGGCTGTACTTCCCGTGAGCAGATTCTTCACATAAAGGAAATATCCGTCGGCGTTTTGTGCTGGATTCCATTCGAAAGTCACCGAAGTCTGTGCAGACGAAACCGGCGTTCCGGTGTTGCATTCGGCATTGTTTATAGGAGCGATCAGGATTGACGCTGCCGGAGCGCCACCACCGTTTCCGCCACTGTCGCTATCGCCACATGAAACGGCAGTCGCGGCCACTAGCGCTAGTAAATAGTTGGGCCATTTCATAGTTTGATGAATTTTGTGTTATACGTTCCGGTTTCTGAAACCACTTTTAAGGCGTAAGTTCCCGCCGCCAAAGACGTCGCATCGAAAGCGACTATTCGGTCTTGCGTGTTGAATTCTTGTGCGATGACTCTTTTCCCTAAAAGCGAAAAGACCTCGAGTGATACTTTTCCGCCTTTAACCGTCGGCAAAGCCACGTAAACCAATTCCTGTTTTACGGGATTCGGGTACACGAGAATGCTGTCGTCCATAACTATCGTCTGACGGAAAGTGCCCTGACATTCGGCCTCGGCCTTTACGACAAGATCGTTTTTACCCGCCAAAAGATCAAGAGTGATCGAATTCTGGTTTGTAAGATATTGGGTTCCATTGAGCGTGATGCGGTAAGTCGCGCTTCCGTCAAGATCGATTTTCACTTTGAAATCTTCGTTGGAAACCCTCGAAAGCACGTTCAGATCCTGAGGTTCGGTAATCACTACCGAGTAACATTGCTGAAAATTCGCGGCCGTGGGAATCGTCACGCAAAGTTGGTACGTTCCGGCCGAAAGGTTTGAAAAGTTAGAAGTTGTAGTGAAATTATTGGTTTGATTCACTCCGGTTCCCGTCAACGTCGCAACATAATTCAGGTTCGCCTGAGCCGTGATCGAAACGCTGCCGTTGTTCGAGCTTCTGCAAGTCTCGGAAGTCGTCATGACCGAAAAATTGTTGGCCGCTAGACTAAAAATCGTACACCCGTTAAAATCGACCACGTCGCCCGCGGGTGTGTTTGGACACTGGTCGAGGTCGTTTGGGACATTATCCCCGTCGTCATCTGGTTGCTGGTATTGGAATCTGATCCAGTTCAGGTTGAAACCGCCGTTGATCACCGTGAGGCGCATTTTGTAGCGTCCGGCCGGAAGCGTGGCGTTCGAAACCGTGGTTTGCCAGGTTTGCCAACCGCCAGTCGGAGCCAGATTAACCGTTTGTATGTCTTGGGTCGTGTCGCCAATCAACTGCAATTTCACAGTCGCGGTTTGGCTTTCGCCAGACGACCGATACTCAATTCTGTAGTTTCCCGATTGTCCGATGTTCACCAGATAATCGAGTGTGTCGTTTGGGTC
>JBCNQO010000231.1:0-4516 GCA_039592825.1 Flavobacterium sp. | reverse complement strand
CACGTTCACGGCTCCGACTTTGGTTTCTCAAGGTTGGGTGAGCCTAAACATTCCGCTTGCGAACTTTACAGGATTGGCCAGTCGTGCGCATTTGGGACAAATCATCCTCGAAGGCACGAACATCACGAGTTTCTTTGCAGACAACATCTATTTCGTGAACGACGGTAGCGTGATTCCGCCAACACCGACCGCTGCTGCTCCAACGCCGAATTATCCTGCTGCGAACGTGACTTCGGTTTTCAGTGACGCTTACACGAACATCGCAGGTTCTGACCTGAATCCGAATTGGGGACAAGTTACCCAAACGACTCAAGTGGCGATTGCAGGAAACAATACCTTGCGCTACGGCGGATTGAACTACCAAGGCTTGCAATTGGGAAGCGCAACGGACGTTTCGGGACGCACTTTCCTTCACCTCGATTATTATTCGGCGAACTCGAATGCATTGAACATTTACCTGATCAGTCCTGGCCCGGTTGAGAAATTGGTGCCACTTACCGTTCCTACAACGGCAGGTTGGAACAGCATCGACATTCCTTTGACGCAGTTCGCTCCGGTAGATCTTACCAACGTGATCCAACTCAAGTTTGACGGGAATGGCGACATCTATCTCGACAATATCTTGTTCCGAAACTAATCGGCTAAAACATCTAAAAAACACGAAATGAAATACTTTTCACTGAAAAATATCGGAAACAAACCTCTGGCTTTGGGCTTGGCGGCCATTGTTTCCCTGTCACTTTCGGGCTGTCAGCAAGACGACAAGCAAGACGTGGGCAAACGCAAATGGAACCTGGTCTGGAGCGACGAATTCGACGGAACGTCAGGAACTTTGCCAGACGCCTCAAAATGGACGTACGACCTTGGCAACAACAATGGTTGGGGCAACCAGGAACTTGAAACGTATACGAACAATCCGGAAAACGTCTCTTTGGACGGAAACGGGAATCTCGTAATTACGGCGATCAAGAACGGCAACTCAATTACGTCGGCTCGTCTTAAAACGCAAACCATATTTTCACAGACTTACGGCCGTTTCGAAGCGCGTCTCAAAACGCCTTACGGACCCGGAATCTGGCCTGCTTTCTGGATGCTCGGCGCTAATGTGAACGAAGTCGGATGGCCGCAATGTGGCGAGATCGACATCATGGAAATGCGCGGTCAGCAGCCGAATGTTATCCACGGAACGATTCACGGACCGGGTTACAATGCCGGAAATGCGATCACTTCGTCTTACGGTTTGCAGAACTCAAGATTCGACCTCGATTACCACGTTTTTGCCGTGGAATGGTCAGAAGGCAAGATCGATTTCTATTGCGACGACTTCCTGTTCAAGAGAATCACCAAAGCCGACGTGCCCGGAGAATGGGTTTACGACCACGATTTCTTTTTGCTGCTGAACGTTGCCGTAGGTGGAACTTTTGCCGGTTTCCCTACAGACCAAACGCCTTTCCCGCAAAAGATGATCGTAGACTACGTAAAAGTCTACCAATAAGAATCTGTAAAACAGAAAAATGCCCGAACGCAATTGCGCTTGTGTTTGGGCATTAAATTAATTGAACCGCACAATGAAACATCGCATTTCGCTGCTCCTTCTGATGGTCGCCTTCTCGGGCATCTCGCAGCAAAAATCCATTGACCAGAAAGTGAACGAGCTACTGGCCAAAATGACGCTTGAGGAAAAGATCGGGCAGTTGAACCAATACACGGGCGATCATGCCGTGACGGGTCCGCTTACGATGAATCCGAACAAGAAAGAGGAAATCAAGGCCGGAAAAATCGGTTCTATGCTCAATGTTCTGGGTTCGGAATACACTCGCGGTTACCAGGAATTGGCCATGCAATCGCGCCTCAAGATTCCGTTGTTGTTTGGTTTGGACGTGATTCACGGTTACAAGACGACTTTCCCGATCCCGTTGGCCGAAGCCGCTTCGTGGGATTTGAACGCGATCGAACTTTCGGCTCGTGTCGCTGCACGCGAATCGGCGGCAAGCGGCATTCACTGGACATTTGCGCCAATGGTTGACGTAGGGCGCGATCCTCGATGGGGACGCGTGATGGAAGGTGCGGGCGAAGACACTTATCTGGGCTCGAAAATCGCTTATGCGAGAGTGAAAGGTTTCCAGGGAAATAAATTGGGAGACGTAACTTCTGTAATGGCTTGCGCGAAACACTTTTTGGGTTACGGCGCAGCGATTGGCGGACGCGACTACAACTCTGTCGACATGAGCGAAAGAGCGATGTGGGAAACCTATTTGCCACCGTTTAAAGCGGCTCTTGACGCGGGCGCAGCCACTTTCATGAACTCGTTCAACGACCTTAATGGCGTTCCGGCAACGGGCAACAAACATTTGCAGCGCGACATCCTAAAAGGCAAATGGAAGTTCGACGGTTTCGTGGTTTCGGATTGGGGATCGATTGGCGAAATGGTGAACCACGGTTTCAGTAAAGACAAGAAACAAGCGGCTTTGCAAGCGATTACTGCCGGAAGCGATATGGACATGGAAAGCAATTCCTACCGTTACAGCCTGGCCGAATTGGTCAAGGAAGGAAAAGTATCCGAAAGCCTTATCGACGATGCCGTAAAACGCATCCTTCGCAAGAAATACGAACTTGGTCTGTTTGACGATCCTTACCGTTACAGCGACAAAAAACGTCAGCAGAAAGAACTCAACAATCCAGAAAACACCAAGGCGGCGAGAGAAGTTGCGGCCAAAAGTATAGTGCTTTTGAAAAACGACAAGAACATTCTTCCGCTTTCAAAAGACACCAAAACGATCGCTTTCATCGGGCCAATGGTCAAGCCGAAACGCATCAATCACGGCTTTTGGTCGGTTGATCTGAAAGACGTCGATTCGACTTACATCGTTTCCCAATGGGAAGGTTTGCAGAACAAAGTCGGAAAGAAAACCAAACTGCTTTACGCCAAAGGTTGCGGCGTGACAAGCACCGACAAATCGGGCTTTAAAGAAGCTATTGACGTGGCCAATCAAGCCGATGTTGTGATTCTGAGTGTTGGCGAAAGACACGATATGAGCGGCGAAGCCAAAAGCCGAAGCACTATCAATTTGCCGGGCGTTCAGGAAGATCTCATCAAGGAATTGCAGAAAACCGGCAAACCAATCGTGGTTTTGATCAACGCCGGACGTCCTTTGGTTTTCAATTGGACAGCCGACAATATGCCAACTATCGTTTACACGTGGTGGCTTGGTTCGGAAGCCGGAAACGCCATTGCCGATGTTTTGTTCGGCGACTACAATCCGTCTGGGAAATTGCCAATGACTTTCCCTAGAACCGAAGGCCAGATCCCGATCTATTACAACCACATGAGCACGGGTCGTCCGGCGAAAAATGAAGACGACAAAATGTATGTTTCGGCTTACATCGACCTTCAGAATTCACCAAAATTCGCTTTCGGATACGGTTTGAGTTACACGACTTTCAAGTATTCCGACCTTAAATTGTCCAAATCGAAAATCGGTAAAAACGACAAACTCGAGGTTTCGGTCACGATCCAGAACACCGGAAAAATGGCAGGCGAAGAAGTCGTGCAATTGTATTTGAAAGACAAAGTGGCGTCAATAGTGCGTCCGGTAAAGGAGTTGAAAGATTTCCAGAAGATAAAATTGAATGCGGGCGAAAGCAAGACGATCACCTTTACGATCGACAACGAAAAACTGTCGTTCTATCACGAAGATCTGAGTTTTGATTCAGAAGCGGGCGAATTCGATCTGATGATCGGATCGTCTTCGGAAGACATTCGTTTGAAAGGCGAATTTGAATTGACCCCATAATTCCAACTTCATATTTTCCCCAAAAGTGCAGGCTTCGGTTTGCACTTTTTTATTTTGTGCCGATGTCATTTTGGGAATATTTCCCGATACCGCGAACCGTTTCGGACCATCTCAATTCACCGTTTTCGACCTTGAGAATTTGCGTATTGATGGCATTGAAAGTGCCGTTGTGGAATAATCTCGTGAACTTGAATTCGTGCGTGCCGTCGGCTTTGAGGTCTATCAATTGGATTTCCGGCGTGTTAATTCCGAATTCGCGTTTCAGGTTCGACGGGATCAATTTTCCCGCTTTCAAGTCGTCGTACAAAGCATAAATCTTGAAGTCTATCGGATCGCCCAAAAATCGCCTTTTTGCGTTGTCGTAAACCAGGATTTTGCAGATCAGATCGCTCGTAGGAAAGCCTTTCAGCAACAAAACGTAAAGCGTGTGTTTTTGTTCCGGCAAACGAATCGTACCCAAATGACATTTCTCGAATGCGAACATTTTCCGGGTTTCCAAATCGCATTCCGATTCGTAGAAATCGCGCGCGGTTCTCAAGATTCGCGAGTCGATTTCGTCGTTGACTTCGACTGTTTTTTGTGGATTTTCAAAGTCGATTGCATCGAGAAACAACGGAAAATTCGCTTCAATGATCTTGGTTTCCGATGTATTTTGGGGAAGAATTTGTTTCTCGTTCGGGCTTGTGCATCCAACGAAAAACAAAATTGAAAGTGTCGACAAT
>JBCNQO010000230.1:0-4529 GCA_039592825.1 Flavobacterium sp. | reverse complement strand
TGGATGTGCCGGGGCCGCCGCCGGTCATCATGTAAGGAATATCAAAGGTCTGTAGCGCCGTGATCGTGCGGAAGATGAGGGCGACGATAATCGATGGCTTCAGAAGTGGCAGGGTGATTTCGAAGAACTGCCTGATCTTGCCGGCGCCATCCACATCCGCTGCCTCGTAAAGCGAGCGCGGGATGGTCTGCAACCCGGCGAGGATCATGAGCGCCATGAAGGAGGAGGTCTTCCAGATGATCGTCAGGCAGATGGCGGCAAAGGCCCAGTTCGGTGAGTTGAACCAGATGATGCCTTCAAAGCCCAGCCGGTTCAGCACGTCGTTGACCACACCATATTCATAATGAAAGAACCACGCGAAGATGAGACCTGCAAAGGAGAGCGGCAGCGCCCAGGGGATGAGAAGGGAAAGCCGCATTGGCCACTGCATGGAGAAAGGCAGGTTGGCGAGCAATGCGAGGCCAAGGCCCATGAACAGTGCGCCGGGCACGGTGATCAGCGTTATCAGCACCGTATTCCAGGTCGTTTCCCAGAAAATCGGATCGTCGAACATTGCCGTGTAATTTTCAAAGCCGATGAATTCCGCCGGCAGGCCCGAGGTCAGCGACAGGCTGAAGAAGCTCGTATAGACGAGCCGCGCCACCGGATAAACGATGATGAGCGAAAGCAGGATCGCCGCCGGTGCGAGTAGCATGCCAATAGCCGTTTATTTTGGCCACTTCTTCTTTCGAAAATTTGGTTTGGCACGAAATGGCGAACAATGAAAAAACGAGTAGGAAGGCGAAATTTCTCATGCCGTAAAAGTAGTTTTTTTAGCAGCCAATCCCGCTACCCGCTTTTAGCTTTTTTGAACAAATCGGCTTTTGTAACGCTTGCCAAGAGCTTCCTTTGGTCGCTTTGGCAAACGAACAAAAGCACGATTTCTTCTGCAAAAGGCTAACCGCTTGTATCGGGGCTAGGCAATCGTTCAAAATCAATCCTTTATGTAAATGTCAACCCTAAAAAATACAACACCAATGGTTAAACCTTTCGCCGTTTTTAGCATCCAACCTACAAAACCAAGACCTCTCGCCATGAAAAAACTACTGTTCCTCCTAATTTCTGCCGTTGCTATGGCTTCCTGCAATTCCAATGACGACGGTGACCAGACTCCAACAGAAAACCTATACTTCCCGCCATCAACAGGGAATGTTTGGGACACCAAAACCCCAGCCGAACTTGGCTGGAACGAAGACCATATACAACCCCTGCTCGACTTTCTCGAAGAAAAGCACTCCAAAAGTTTCATCGTTCTGGTAGACGGCAAGATCGTAATGGAAAACTACTTCAACGGACACACGTCAACTTCGCCATGGTATTGGGCCAGCGCCGGAAAAACACTCACTTCAACCGCAGTCGGAATCGCTCAACAACAAGGTTTGCTCAACATCAATAATCCGGTTTCCGATTACCTTGGAACTGGCTGGACAAGCCTCACACCCGCACAGGAAAGCCAGATCACGGTAAAGCATTTGCTCACGATGACTTCTGGCCTAAACGACGATACCAATGGCGAATGCACAACGCCTGAATGCCTGCAATACCTTGCTCCTGCCGGAACGCGCTGGGCTTATGACAATGTTTATGTGGTTTTGCAGAACGTGGTCGCCGCGGTTTCGGGACAAAACTGGGAAACTTATTTCAACGCCAATATCCGCAACAAAATCGGCATGACCGGCCTTTGGACAAATCTCGATGAGCTTTCGGTTTACTATTCTACAACGCGTTCCATGGCGCGCTTTGGGCTTCTGGCTTTGGCAAATGGCAAATGGAACGACGAGCAAGTAATTCCGCAGGCCTATTTCAACGACGCCACGCATACGTCCCAAAACATCAACAAAGGCTACGGCTACCTTTGGTGGATCAACGGCGAATCGAGCTATCACTTGCCACAAAGCCAACTCGAATTTCCGGGAAGCGTGATCCCAAGCGGCCCGAGCGATATGTTCATGGCTTTGGGCAAAAATGACCAGAAAATTTACGTTGTTCCAAGCAAGCGAATGGTCGTGATTCGAATGGGCGACGCCGCAGACGACAGCAATTGGGCGCTTTCGGGCTTCGACGAAGACTTGTGGGAAAAGATCAACGCTGTGATAGAATAGTCGTATTTTCGCCCTCGTGAAACGCGAAGTGACAGTACGACAAGCTTTGAGATGGGGAAGATTCTTTCTCTTTATTGTGCCTTTGCTGTGCTTTTTGTTCACGCTCATCTTCGGCTCTTTAGTTGTTTCCAGAGCACAAGATTCGGCATTTTGGGCGATGTTCCTATTACCGTCGGCAATCCTCGTCATGTGGCTGGCTTGGAGCATTTCGGCTACACCTTGGAGAATCTGGGCTTTCTCGAATGTTCGCAACGTACATGAGTTGAAACGGAAGGCGATTCAGGAAAGATTGGTTTCGACCAAGCGTTTTGTTGAAAAGACCGAAATCCGGACGAAGTCGCAAAAGCGGAAATTGCTGGAACTTGAACAGAAGTTCTCGTTCCCGGACATTTTTGAAGATGATCCTACAATTCCTTACGAGGTTGTGCTGCGATTTTCCAAACGCGACAAAATTGGCGGTCTGGCTTTGGGATTAGTCCTGATCAGCGCCGGTCTTTACTGGGTTTTCGTCGACGGGAATTATTATGCAGCCATCATCTTTTTAGTTGGAGACTACATTGCCATAACCAGTTACAGGAGAATGCGCAACCTCGAGCCTCAGCTCACCCTGAACGAAAAAGGCATGCAAACCGCAGACGGGCCGTTTCTGGAATGGCGTTTCCTATCGCAGATCGACGTTTCCCAAAATGCGCTTCGGTACGAGATTGGGGAATTGTCTAATCACGTGCTGGAATTGTCCGAACTTGATATGAAACCTGCGAACGTAGAAAGACACATCCGCATTTATCTGGGACGCGAAGAACAAAGGCGAAAAGTTGATTGATTACCTTTTGGACTTTCTGTTCCTGAAATATTTCCAGATGCAAAGTCCGAACAAAATGGTTCCGACAATCGCAAAAACATAGTCGAGAGCGGCCACTTTGTTGGCAAAAAACTTCGACAGGAAGAAACAGATCGCGCCAAAAATGAACAGTTTGGCTACCGAAAATCCTTTGGCTTTGGAAGTTGCTGGTTTGGCAGTGCGCTTTTTAGCCATTGGAACGCAGGAGTTTGACGAGTCCGATGATTCCTATGAGCGCTCCTATTCCCGTCATGACGTAAAACGCGTTCGGGCTTGAAGTCTTGACCGATTGGGCCGATGCCACCACGAGCACGCCCACGATGGCGTACAACATTCCCGGATTGGTCGATTGCCTGCGTCTCATCACTTAAAGAATGAATCTACGAATTCGTATTTATTGAACACCTGAAGGTCGTTGATGCCTTCGCCTACGCCAATGTATTTTACCGGAATCTGGAATTGGTCTGAAATGCCGATTACCACGCCTCCTTTGGCCGTTCCGTCGAGTTTTGTTACTGCCAGAGCCGAAACTTCTGTGGCCGCCGTGAACTGTTTGGCTTGCTCGAAAGCGTTTTGCCCGGTTGATCCGTCGAGTACCAAAAGTACGTCGTGTGGCGCGTCTGGAATGACTTTCTGCATCACGCGCTTTACTTTCGAAAGCTCGTTCATGAGGTTGATCTTGTTGTGCAGACGGCCTGCTGTGTCGATTATCACGACATCTGCATTCTGGGAAACGGCCGATTGCAAAGTATCGAAAGCTACCGACGCCGGATCGCTACCCATTTGCTGTTTCACGATTGGCACGTTTACGCGGTCTGCCCAGATCTGGAGTTGGTCAATTGCCGCGGCGCGGAACGTATCGGCCGCACCGAGCACGACTTTGTAGCCTGCATTCTTGAACTGATTCGCGAGTTTCCCTATTGTCGTGGTTTTGCCGACTCCGTTCACGCCTACAACCATGATCACGTAAGGTTTCTTGTCTTTCGGAATCGTGAATTCGGAACCTTCGCCCGAGTTCGTTTCGGACAAAAGACCGGCGATTTCCTCGCGCAGGATTTTGTTGAGCTCGTCTGTTCCGAGATATTTGTCTTCGGAGACGCGTTTTTCGATGCGCCCGATGATCTTGAGCGTGGTTTCTACACCTACGTCGCTCGAAACAAGCACTTCTTCGAGGTTGTCCAGAACCTCGTCGTCTACTTTTGATTTGCCGGCTACGGCTTTGGTAAGTTTGGAAAAGAAAGAGGTTTTGGTTTGCTCCAGACCTTTGTCCAGGGTTTCTTTCTTTTCGGAAGAGAATATTCGTTTGAAGAATGACATTCGTATTGTTCGATGTTCGTTAATCGTTGTTGATGTTCAACATTCGCGTGCTTCTGGAAATTCGAACAACGAACCGATGAGCAACGAATAACGAATGTTGAACCAGGACTGATGCCCTAGCCCGGATGCAAGCGGTTAGCCTTTTGACGAAAACGGCTTGGTTTTGTTCGTTTGCCAAAGCGACCAAAGGAAGCTCTTGGCAAGCGTTACAAAACCCGGCGATTTCTAGA
>JBCNQO010000023.1:0-9484 GCA_039592825.1 Flavobacterium sp. | reverse complement strand
CACTTAAAGTTGTAAACGACGCCTATTCCCAGAATCTGTTTCAACTGCACTTTAGGACCAACCGTGACCTGCTCGCCACCGCGTTCTTCCTTGGCTTTGATATCGTCGTCGTAGATGATATTCGTGCCTATACTCGCCTTGACGTATTCGTTCACGACAAAATCCATCTGCATTTGCCAGTCGATGTCGACGTTCCCGAAGTTGTTCAAATAATCTGTATACAAACTCAGGCGATCTTCGAGCGTGATGTTCTTCCAGAGTTCGTGCTTGTGATGGCCCGTGACCAAGATACCGAGCTCGGTTCGCGCTTGCTTCCCTTTTCGAAGAATCTCGCCCGTAACCGGATCGTAAACCGCCTTGGTAACCCCGAACGCGCCTTGGTTCGCCAATCGCTGGTCGAGCACCAAAGTGTTCTTCATGGTAACCGGCGACAGATAGAAATTGACCTTTTTGGGCTTGTTCGAATACTCGGCACCGACCCCAAGAAACGTGTAAGCCGGAGCGAAAAGTCGTGAAATTGGCAAAGTCGTGTTCGGATAATTGTAACCGTTGGTAAACTGCGTATTGAAAGTGAGTTTGGCCGAATAATACCAATGCGAGAGCGTGTCCTTGCGATAACCGAAAGTGGTATTGAACTGGATCGCATCGTCCGTCTTTCGCCATTCGATGCCGTCTTGCTTGTTCATTCCGTAACGAAGGATCAGCTCGCTACTCCATTTGGTCAGGTCTCTTTCGTACTTCCTGAAGAAAATCCCTTTGGCCAAACCCGAAACCGAGCTCACACCACCGGCATTCCAGTTCACGAACGCGATCTCGCTCAAATCGAAACTCAAAGTGTTTTTGCTTTCCCAATGCGACGTCGTATCGATCGCTATTGGCTTGATGTCCTGCGAATAGCCGACGCTGCCCACAAATAGCAGCAAGCCGAACGTTCGAAGTAATTTCATTGTGCCGTTGTTTTTTTGAAGTTGCAAAAGTCCGCAATTTCAACAGTTTCCGAAAATAATTTCGAGGTTTTTAACGTCCAGATTCGCGATTTGTTGCAAATGTGCCACAGAACCGTGCTCGATGAACTTGTCGGCGAGCCCTAAAAACTTGATTGGTAAAGAGTAATTATTGTTGGACGCGAATTCCGAAACGGCACTTCCGAATCCGCCCGAAATCACGCCGTCCTCAATTGTTATAATCGCTTCATGACTACGGAAAATCTCGTGCAAGACTTGTTCGTCCAAAGGTTTTACGAACGCGAAATCGTAATGGGAGAATTTCGATGCATCGGATAAATTGTTCAAAGCCTCGATTGCATTCTGCCCGATGAATCCGTTGGACAAAACCGCCACAGACGTACCTTTTCGAAGTATTTTAGCCTTTCCGACAGCGATTCCAGAAAACGGCTTTTGCCAATCGACAATCACGCCGCGACCTCTGGGATAACGGATCGCGATAGGATGTTCCAGACCAAGTGAACTCGTGTAAAGCATGTTGCGAAGTTCCACCTCGTCGAGTGGCGAATACACGATCATATTGGGAATGCAACGCAAAAACGCGATGTCGAAAACCCCGTGATGCGTGGCTCCGTCTTCGCCCACCAATCCGGCGCGGTCGAGACAGAAAATAACAGGCAAATCTTGCAAAGCCACGTCGTGTATGACCTGATCATAGGCGCGTTGCAGGAAAGTCGAGTAAATGTTGCAGAAAACGATCATACCTTGCGTGGCCATTCCGGCCGATAACGTTACCGCGTGCTGTTCGGCAATGCCCACGTCGATCGCTCTTTCAGGCATTTCGTCCATCATGAATTTTAGCGAACTTCCGGTTGGCATCGCCGGCGTAATCCCGATGATTTTGTCGTTCTGGCGCGCCAATTCGAGAATGGTTTTTCCGAAAACATCCTGGAATTTCGGCGGCAGATTTTCTTCGGACTTGGCAATGATCTCGCCCGTCGTCTTGTCGAATTTGCCCGGAGCATGATATTTCACCTGATGTTCCTCGGCCAAAGCCATTCCTTTGCCTTTCGTAGTGATGATGTGCAGGAATTTTGGCCCTTTTTTCTTTTTCAGACGTTCCAATTCCGACAACAACGCCTTGAAGTCGTGGCCATCGATTGGTCCGGAATAGTCGAAATTGAGCGACTTGATCATGTTGTTCGCCTTCGGATTCCGTCCTTTTTTGACCGATGTAAGATAATCCTTCAAAGCTCCGACGCTAGGATCGATCCCGATCGCGTTGTCGTTCAAAATTACCAACAGATTCGCGTCGGTCACGCCCGCGTGGTTCAAACCTTCAAAAGCCATTCCCGAAGCAATCGACGCATCACCGATCACGGCAATGTGCTGTTTGTTTAAATCGCCCTGAAGACGAGACGCGATCGCCATTCCCAAAGCCGCCGAAATCGAGGTCGAGGAATGCCCCGTGCCGAAAGTGTCGTACTCGCTTTCACTGCGCTTCGGGAAACCCGAAATGCCGTCGTACTGGCGGTTCGTGTGAAAAACGTCTTTTCTTCCGGTAAGGATTTTATGTCCGTATGCCTGATGTCCGACATCCCAAATCAGCAAATCATTCGGCGTATCGAACACATAATGCAAAGCAATCGTGAGTTCGACCACGCCCAGACTCGCGCCCAAATGGCCTTCTTTTTTCGAAACCACATCGATGATAAAATCGCGCAGTTCCAAAGCCAACGCGGGAAGTTGCTCTGGCGAGAGTTTCCGCAAGTCGGCCGGCAATTGGATGTTTGACAAAAGTGAGCCCATAACGCGGGCAAAGGTACGACTTTGGAAATTTATGGCATTGGACTCGCCAACGTATCGGCAACAATGGTGTCAGTTGGCGTTGTCGGAATTTCTGATTCATCGAAAAAGACGTCTTCATTGGACAACAGCCCAGAATCCTTGATCTGATGCAAAACCGATGGCGTCGTGATATTGTCGTGAATATCCTCTGTGGGCAATTCCCTGTCAAAACTCACCGCACCCATTACGATCCATTCGTCAGATTCCCGTTCTACAACTTCTACCGAATCGATGCTCTGGACATTTCCCTCATCATCCGAACAGCTGAAAAGCATCGAGCCCATCGTAGTGAAAAGTACAAGCAAAAATGCGCGCTGAAAAGGCATCTTGGTGTAAAAAACGCGCTTCGGGATTTCGACTCTCAAGCCGTCGACCTGACTTTTTCTGAAACGTCCGCAGATTTGTCCGTTCGACTTTTTTAGCAACTCAAGGACTTCCTCGTTCGACTTCTGGGTAAAATCGACTACGTTCTTGGCGCAATTGGCGCAAAACCTTCCGCCTGGTGATGCGGTCATTCGGTTCCAACTCTCGTGGCAAGGCTCGGAGATGGAAAAACTGCTGCGTTCTTTCATGTTTTACAGGTTAGGTTGAGTTTTGTGAACGTCGAAACGAATGGGTTTCGCATTCAAACACCTGAAATTCAAAGAACAATTACATAATATAATTGCAGTTTGTTTTTTGATTTGGATTAACGGAATTGGGTTGGTTGATATCAGATGCCGAAATATGAGCAGCAACTAAAAGATGATTAAGTGGAAAAATGGAAGTTTGGGTGGTCGCAATTTTTAGTGGATTTGACTTGCGAAATGTCTACTGGACTCTTCTGACCGCTGCACGAGGATAATTGTAGGATGACAGTTGTGCGAGAGCGATAATAGTATTGGTGAAATTGTAGGAAAATAGCACTTTTCCGGAGTGGGCTGTAAGACCTAACAGACTTACTAAGTCTGTTAGGTCTTACAAAGTTCGAGACTTCGGAACCAAAATCCTTACTGAAAATCTGTAAAAATTGTTAAAAGTTCGCCAGTCAAAGAGTCAAAAACAAACCGTCCAAACATCATACATCCCAAAAAATCACCCGAAAAACCAATTAAAGAATCAAAAATCATATGCAAAATCAGCTACAAAACTGACCAGATATCGAAATTGTAAAACCGCATCCGAAAAAATCCGCATCCAAAACCCAAAAAAGTCGAAAGGTTCTAATCCCTCTTTCTCCCAATCCAAAAACACACCCAAATTTGCCCCAAACCCAATCGCCCAAACCAGTCGCAAATCGTATTTTTACCGCATGGAAAACATCTTCACCGACGACTACTTCATGAAAAAAGCCTACCAGGAAGCCGAGGTCGCTTTCGAAAAAGGCGAAATTCCGGTCGGTGCGGTGATTGTGGTGAACGACCGCATCATCGCCAGAACGCACAATCTCACTGAGATGTTAAACGACGTAACCGCTCATGCCGAGATGCAGGCAATCACGTCGGCAGCGAATTTTTTGGGAGGAAAATACCTAAAAGACTGCACGCTTTACGTCACGTTGGAACCTTGCCAAATGTGCGCCGGCGCGCTCTATTGGAGCCAAATCACGAAAATCGTGTTCGGTGCAAGAGACGAACAGCGCGGCTTTTTGTCGATGGGAACAAAACTGCATCCGAAAACGCAAGTCGTGCAAGGCGTAATGGCCAATGAATGTGCCGACCTCATGCTGCGATTCTTCCGCGAAAGAAGAAAATAAAGGATTTCCTACAACACCCGAAATCGTTGTAAAAATATCCGTATCTTCTCATAATAATTCGGGTCGCTTTTGTGTTATGGCGATAATTACCGAAACCTATTCAATTACAACAACCTAACCTCACAAAACACCATGAAAACCGGAAAATTCCTCGGTTTCTTGTGCGCGTTCTTAGTCGCGTGCTCGTGCTCTAAAAAATCTGCCGAAGATTTCAACTCCAATCCAGAACTTTTCAAGGAATTCATCTCGGGTTACACCTCGGGAATCGTCTCGGTGAGTTCAGACATTCGCATCCAGCTCGCTTTTTCAAAAAAAGAATGGACGGCCGGAGACGAACTCGATCAGGATTTATTCGACATTTCGCCCTCGATTTCCGGGAAAGTCAAGGCGCTTTCGCCCAACACTGTGGCTTTCATCCCGAAAGAAAAACTCGATCCTAACACGGTTTACCGCATCAAATTCAAGGTTGGCGAGATCATTAAAACGTCCAAAGAACTGCACGATTTCAAGTTTACGATCAAGACGATCAAGCAGGATTTCGTGGTTACGACAGACGATTTACAGTCGTATTCCAAAGACTACCAATATCTGAACGCCACTTTGAAATCGGCAGACGGTTTGGCTTTCGCCGATGCGCAGAAACTCGTGATCGCGCGCCAGAACGGAAAGCCGTTAAAGGTGAAATTCGACAAAAACAAAAGCACTTCTACCGAATTCAAGTTCGTGGTCGACAGCATCGTTCGCCCCGAAGACGACAGCCAGATCGAGATTTCATGGGCCGGAGACGCACTCGACATTGAACGCAAAGGCACGTTGACGTATCCGATTTCGGGCAAGAACAATTTCAAGGTTTTGACGATTGAGGTTGCAGACGAGAATAACCAGTCGCTCAATATCAATTTTTCGGATCCTTTAGACAAAGACCAGGATTTCTCGGGCTTGGTCGCGATCCAGAACACCCAAAATATCCGCTTTGCGACCGAAGGAAACGTGCTCAAAGTCTTTTTCGAGAACGTCCACACGGCCACGCCAGCCAATGAATACGGCTACGATTCTTCGTCCGAAAGCAACGACATGGAAAAACTCGTCGAGGTTTTTGAGGGAATCCGCAACAGCGATGGCATGAAAATGAAGAAAAGTTACTCCCAGAAGTTGCTTTTCGAACAGATCAAACCCGGCGTGCGTTTGGTCAAAAGCGGCACTTTGCTTCCGAGTTCTTCCAACCTCAAACTCAATTTCGAGGCCGCGAGCCTGAAGCAAGTCGACGTAAAAATCTACCAGATCTACCAGAACAACATCATGCAATTCCTTCAGGACAACAAGCTCAACGGCGCGAGAAACCTGAAGCAAGTGGCGCAACCGATCGCCAAAAAGACGATCACGCTCAAGCAGAACAACATCTTGAATTATCAGAAGTGGAATTCCTACGCGCTCGATCTTTCGAAAATCATCAGCGTCGAACCGGGCGCGATCTATCGTGTGGAATTCAGTTTCAAGAAGAAATATTCGCTTTACAAATGCGTCGGAAGTACTAATTCCGACAGTGATTCAGACGAAGAGGAAGAAAACGAGAACGACGTGAATTACAGCGGCAACTCGTACGACGACTATTATTATGAGGACGAAAATTACGATTGGCAATCGGACGCCGACGCCTGTTCGGACTATTATTACTACCGAAGCAAAACGGCCACGAACCTTTTGGCGTCAGACCTTGGCGTGATTGCCAAACGCGGACTCGACAAGTCTTATGTGCTAGCCGTGAACAACATTCTCACGACCGAACCGGTCATGGGCGCGAAAGTCGAACTTTTCAACTATCAACAGCAGAAAATCGCATCGGGCGCGACCGGAACAGACGGAACCGTTACTTTCAAACCCAATAAATTCGCCTATTTCGCGATCGTCACCAAAGACAAGCAATCAACTTATCTCAAGCTAGACGACGAACTTTCGCTTTCGGTGAGCAACTTTGATGTGTCGGGAGAAACGCTGCAGAAAGGCCTCAAAGGTTATCTGTCCGGCGAACGCGGCGTTTGGCGTCCGGGCGACAACATTTACCTTTCGTTCATCTTGAATGACAACGCGAACAAATTGCCAGAAAAGCATCCGATCAAAATCAAAGTGACCGATGCGCGCGGGAAAGTCGCTTACCAAAGTGTCCAAACTCTAAATCACCTGAACCATTACAAGTTCGTGGTACCGACTTCAATGGACGCGCCTACCGGAAGTTGGGAAGCGATCGTGTCTGTTGGCGGAGCGAAGTTTTACAAGAACATCAAAGTCGAAACGATCAAACCGAACCGACTCAAGATAAAGAACAGTTTTAACGGGAATTTCCTGTCGGCTTCGCGTGAGAACACGAACACGATTCAGGCAACATGGCTTCACGGCGCGATCGCGAAAGATCTCAAGACCGAAGTCCAGATGAAGATTTCCCAGCAACCGACTACGTTCAAAGAGTTCGATAAATACACTTTTGACGATCCGACGCGTCATTTTTATGATGAGGAAATCAACCTTTTCTCGGGCAAAGTCAACGAAAACGGGAATGCGACGTATTCGATCAACCCGAACTTGAGCTATCAAGCTCCGGGAATGTTGCGTGCGGCTTTCATCACCAAAGTCTACGAAGCCGGCGGTGATGTGAGCACAGACGTGAGCGCGGTCAATTATTCCCCTTACCAAACTTATGTCGGAATCGCTACTCCGGAAGGCAATCGCTATGGAATGCTGGAAACAGGAAAACCGAATCGTTTCGATCTGGTTTCGGTGAATGAAAACGGAAATCCTTCGCCAAACACGACTTTAGACGTAAAAGTCTATAGACTCGAATCGCGTTGGTGGTGGGACGCGTCTTCGGACAATTTATCGCGTTACAGCAATGGAACTTCCGTCACGCCTTACAAAGAGTTCAAGGTCGCGACGAATTCCACCGGAAAAGCCAGCGTAAACCTGAACGTTGCCCAAGACGATTGGGGACGTTACCTGATTCGCGTTTCGGACATAAACGGCGGGCACGCATCGGCTCAAACCGTATTCATCGACTGGCCATCTTGGTCTGGAAGGACGCGTCAAACCGACGGAAGTTCGGCCACGATACTGATGTTCTCTACCGACAAGAAGAAATACTCGGTTGGAGAAAAAGCCAAAATCTTCTTCCCGTCGAGCGAAGGCGGACGCGCGTTGATTTCCATAGAAAACGGAACCAAAGTGCTCAAGACGATGTGGGCGAAAACGCAAAAAGGCGAAACGCAGGTAGATTTGCCGATCGAGGCCGCGATGGCGCCAAACGTTTACGTAAACATCACGCTTTTGCAACCGCACGCGAACACGAAAAACGACTCGCCAATTCGTCTTTACGGAGTGGTTCCGATAGAAGTTGTGGACAAAAACACGATTCTTGAACCCCAACTCGACATGCCATCGGAACTGAAACCGGCGCAAACGACGACCTTGAAAGTAAGTGAGAAAAACGGGCGCGAAATGTCTTACACAATCGCGATCGTAGACGAAGGTTTGCTCGATTTGACGCGCTTCAAAACCCCGAACGCCTGGGATTCATTCTACGTGAAAGAAGCTTTGGGAGTTCGCACGTGGGACATTTACGACGACGTGATTGGCGCTTACGGCGGAAAGATCAACCAGGTTTTCGGAATCGGTGGTGACGCGGCGCTCGGTGGCGGAAAAGCCAAAAAGGCCAACCGTTTCAAACCCGTCGTGATGTATCTCGGGCCGTTCAAACTCGAATCGGGACAGACCAAATCGCACAAGATCACTTTGCCGCGATATATCGGTTCGGTTCGCACGATGGTTGTAGCCGCC
Source organism: Flavobacterium sp. (assembly GCA_039592825.1). Taxonomy (GTDB): domain Bacteria; phylum Bacteroidota; class Bacteroidia; order Flavobacteriales; family Flavobacteriaceae; genus Flavobacterium. The sequence continues at coordinate 1,132 of JBCNQO010000023.1, read as the reverse complement.
AATGCAAATACTAGCGCTTACGGCTCAATCGAGAAAACGACTCCGGTGAGAAGTCCGCTCATGGTTTTGGCCTCGCTTCCGCGGAAGATCACGCCAGCCGAGAAAGTGACGCTTCCGGTGACGGTTTTCGCCATGAAAGACAACGTGAAGAACGTGAAAGTCCAGGTCAAGACGAGCAACAATATAAGAGTCGTCGGAAACGCTTCCCAAACCGTTACATTCGAGCGTCCGGACGAAAAGATGGCGTATTTCTCTTTGGCCGTGAACAGCGCGACGGGCATCGGAAAAGTCGAGGTCATCGCGACATCGGGCAACGAAAAATCGTCTTATGAAGTGGAAATCGACGTGATGAACCCGAATCCGGTCACGAACACTTATTCGGACATCATTCTGGCGCCAAATGCAACAAAGACGATCTCGTGGGAAAGTTTCGGCGAACGCTCGAGCATCAAGGCCGCTTTGGAAATTTCATCGGTTCCGACCATCGACTTGAACCGCCGTTTGAAATACCTGATCGATTATCCGCACGGATGCGTTGAACAGACAACTTCAGCCGTTTTCCCTCAATTGTATTTAGTCGACATCATGGACATCGAAACCAGTCGCAAACAAAGCATCCAAAGGAACGTTCAGGCCGGAATCCAACGTCTGAACACTTTCCAATTGGCGTCTGGCGGAATCGCCTATTGGCCAGGAAATACATACGCCGACGATTGGGGAACGTCCTACGCCGGACATTTCATGATCGAAGCCGAACGCAAAGGTTATGTTTTACCTATCGGATTCAAGCAAAAATGGTTGGCTTATCAACAAAGAACTGCCAAAAACTGGCGTTTCGAACCGCAGTACGGCAACGATCTGGCTCAAGCTTACCGACTTTATACGTTGGCTTTGGCAGGCTCATCTGACCTCGCGTCTATGAACCGATTGAGAGAAACCGCGGGAATCTCGAACGAAAGCAAGTTGCGACTGGCCGCGGCTTATGCAATCGCCAAACAGAATTCCGCCGGATTGGCCTTGCTCGCCAAATCGAAAATAGACGAATTCGACAGCCACTACTATTACTATGGATCGGCCGACAGAAACCGCGCGATGGCCTTGGAAACCTTGGTGCTTTTGGGCCAGAAGAAAC
>JBCNQO010000229.1:0-4533 GCA_039592825.1 Flavobacterium sp. | reverse complement strand
TACAAACCGATGATCGACAACGACAGGTTTGGCGACGTAGACAAATCGAAGTTGCGCCAATCCAAGCCGGTTGCGGGAAAGCCACCAAAATGGGTTACCGACAACGAACCGAAACCAGATGTGAACATCAGGCGATTGAAGCCAGTCGACAGAGCCGGCAGTAGCAGTGGCAGTTCTGGCGCAAATCTGTTCGACGGAAAACTCGTTCCGGGCAATGTGGTTATGCACGAACGCTTTGGAAAAGGTGAGATTCTGAACCTCGAAGGAGTAGGAGCAGACCGAAAAGCCGAGATACGTTTTGAAGTCGGTGGTATCAAGAAATTGCTATTGCGTTTCGCCAAATTGGACGTTATCGGATAAACCCAGATCATGAGAACACTACTTTTTTTGTTGCTGACGATTTCGGTCGCGGCCCAAAAGCCGATCGATTGGGACGACAAATACCAATTGCAGTTGAGCGACTTCAAAGCGCTTGATACGCAAGTGGGCGACACAGACAAATACGGACTGGCAATGGGCGGCGGAATGGAATTCCTGTTCTCGATGTCTCGCGCCGAGTTCATGTTCACCAAGAATTTCAACTCCAAGCTGAGCAATACGTTCGATCCCGAATCGTCTTCTATCACGGCTCCGAATGAGGAAATCGCCAATCAGGTCGTGGCTTTCGCGAGATATGCTTTTGACTTGCAGGAACTTTACTCGAGAAAGTTGCGCGAAGCTTTGTATTTGGGTAAAGGCACTTTTTCAGATGCGAGTTTTTTCGAACCTTCGGCCAGGCAGATCCAAAAGGAACACGACCAACGCTACAACAGCATGGCCAAACAGACCGATTTGGGCAGAAAGTCCGATCTTTTGGCCGCCCAACACGAATTGCTCAAACGCGAGATCGAAGCTTTGGCCGACTTTTGCAAGGAATGCAAGGTCAAAAAGAAAAAGTGACCGCCACAAAATACGTCGGGGCGAAGCATCGTACCTTAACCTAAAAATTGTCAAGATGAAACACATTTGGTTTGCAGTGCTGTTTTTCGGTTTCGGAATTTCGCTTCACGCCCAGGATTTTCGCGAGCAGTTCAACGATTTCCTAAGGGCGAAAGACACGGTTGGCCAGCAGAAAGTTTTGGCCAATTGGGAGAAAAAGAAAAAAGGCGATGTAGAACTTTACGTGGCCAAATTCAACTACTATTTCTCGAACTCGACGATGCAGGTTTTGCAGTTCGGCGACAATCCCGAGGGAAAAGAAGCCTTTGCGGTAAAGGATTCCACGGGTAAAACCGTGAGCTACATTTACCAGGGCGACAACATTGGCTACAATTCCAAAAAGGTCGATCTGGCCAAAAAGACGATAGATGAGGCGATCGCGAAATTTCCGGATCGGCTTGATTTGAGGTTCGGGAAGATTTACATGTTGGGAGAATTGAATGATTGGAAACCGTTTACCGAAGACATTTTAAAGACGATCGACCATTCGGCCAAGATCAAGAACAAGTGGTTGTGGACAGACAACAAACCGCTGGACGAAGCCCAGAAGTTCATGTTGGGAAGCATTCAAGGCTATTTCAACCAATTGTACGAAACCAATAACGACGCGCTATTGGTCAATATGCAACAGATTTCGGAGACGGTCATAAAGTATTATCCGGACGATGTGATGAATCTTTCGAATCTGGGCGCGATAAGGCTTTTGAGGGAAGATTTCGACGGGGCGTTGCCGCTGTTCCTGAAAGCCGAGAAAGTTGCCCCGGACGACACGATCGTGATGAACAACATTGCGTATTGTTACGAGAAAAAGGGCGACAAACAAAAGGCGATCGCTTATCTCGAGAAGATTCTGCCGTTGAGTGACGAAGCCTCGAGGAAAAATGTGCAGGCGAAGATCGATAAGATAAAATCTGGAAAATAAGGTTTTTACGTGCCGATTTTCGGCCCCGGATGCGGCCAATTTACCCCGCAGACCGAAAACCTTATTTTTTCACGATCGCGCAAAGCGACCAAAGAAGCTCTTGCGCGGCGTAGAAAAAATAGGTTTTTGGGCGAGGAGTAAAGGCCAGGCAGCCGGAAAAGGACGCCAAACAATTACCAAAATCTTAATACAAATTACACCGATTGGTCGTAACTTGAAGAAAAACGACAAATGGCTCAATTCATAAAAATTTACGAGGACAAACCCAATGAGGCTGCGGTACAACGCGTTGTGAAAGTTTTGCGCGAAGGCGGCCTCGTGATTTATCCGACAGATACGGTTTACGGTTTGGGGTGCGATATCACGAATTCGAAGGCGCTCGAACGCATTGCGAGAATCAAGGGAATCAAGCTCGAGAAGGCGAATTTTTCGTTCGTTTGTTCCGATTTGAGCAACCTTTCGGACTACGTGAAACAGATCGACACCTCGACTTTCAAGATTCTCAAGCGCACTTTGCCCGGCCCATACACGTTCATTTTGCCCGGAAACAACAATTTGCCAAAAGAATTCAAGAAGAAAAATACGGTCGGGATTCGCGTGCCAGACAACAACATTGCACTCGAGATCGTGCGCCAATTGGGCAATCCTATCGTTTCCACCTCGATTTATGACGACGATGAGGTTTTGGAATATTCCACAGATCCGGAACTGATTTTCGAGAAGTGGCAAAATCTCGTAGACGTGGTCATAGACGGCGGTTACGGCGGAAACGAGGCTTCGACGATTATTGATCTTTCGGGTTATGAGCCCGTTTTGGTGCGCGAGGGGAAAGGTGACCCGGATGTTTTTTAATTGATAATTGACAATTAACAATTGACAATTCCTCCAATGCCGCAAATCTGACACCGCAAAAACTACCATTTCTATTATCAATTTTCACAATCCATCACCAATCGCCAATCACTAATCACCAATCGCCAATCACTAATCACTAATCACTAATCACTAATCACCAATTACCAATCACCAATCACTAATTATCAATTATCAATTATCAATTATCAATTGAACCCAACCCGTTACTACGCCAGCGCGATAACCGCCTTCGCGACCTGGGGACTTTTTAGTCTCGCTTTGCGTCCCATAAAAGAATTTCCTCCACTTGAAATCTTGCTTTACCGCGTCATCACTTGCTTGGCTTTGCTTTTGGTGATCGTTTTTGCTTTCAGACGACAGGCCGTTTCTTCGACGCGACTTTTTCTTAAACACATGGTTACTTCCGAAAGACGAAATCTGATCTTATGGAATTTGCTAGCCGGCGGATTGCTCACCACGAACTGGTTTTTGTTCATTTACGTAATGAATTTCGTGAGCGTGAAAGCGACTTCATTGGCTTATCTGGTTTGCCCGATCCTGACCGTTTTCCTGGCCAACGTCTTGCTCAAGGAACAGATGAAAAAACTGCAATGGATAGCGCTTTTCGTGGGCGCGATCGGTTGTGGGATGCTCGCTTTAGGACATTTCATGGATTTGCTTCTTAGTATCCTGATCGCGTTTTCTTACGCCCTTTATCTCATCATCCAAAAGAAGAATTCGGGTCTCGACAGCTTTGTCGTGCTCACTTTTCACGTGAGTATCGCCGTAATCTTGCTTTTGCCCACAATCCCATTTTTTGAAGTTGGCATTCCGACTTCGGGAAAATTCTACGGATTCATTGGGATAATCGCCGTTTGCTTCACGATTCTTCCTATGTTGGTGAGTGTGTTCGCGCTCAAAGGCATCAAAGGTTCGGCCGTTGGGATGCTCATGAACGTGAATCCCATCATCGCTTTTTCGCTGTCGGTTTTCTATTTTCGGGAAAAGGCCGATTTTTGGCAATACGCGGCCTATTCGGTGGTTTTTGCCTCGGTCGTGATCTTCAATCTTCCGGCATTGTTCTCGCAAAAAGACCGTTCACTCGCATGATTCTACACTTTGCCAACATACGATTCCAGTTCTTGCAGGCTTGTTTTAAGTTTGATCCACAAAACTAAAAAGTATGAAAGCAGTAAGATTGTTTCTCGTTTTTTGGCTCGTTCCTGTCGCGATTTCAGGCGCGGTAATGTTTTTGGAAGGCGGATTTTCCGAAAACCTGAATTGGCCGGCAACGGCAATGGTAATGTGGTTTTTCGCGATTCCGGCTTTGGGCGTAAGTTTCGTGCAACCATTTTTCGCAAGGTTCGTCAAGCGGAAATTCTCGTCGGTAATCGCTTCGATTTTGGTTGTGGGATTTACGGTTGTCGCCTCGTCGATTTTTTACAAGTCGGCAGTCGACTCTTTTCCGAAATTCGACATTGTCGCCATGCAAACCTTGGTCGTAATCTCATTTTTCCTCACCGAACTTTTCCTGTCGCGCATCCAACTCCCAGCCAAGAACAAAATTTACCGTTTCGATCTGAATTCGAGATTCGCGTTGCGATTGCTGTTTTGGATAATCATTCCAGAATTCGCGCTGATCTCTTTCCTGGTGGCGCCCGAATTCCAGGTAGAAACCCCAGCTAGAGGTTTCGGAAGCTTTCTGGGTTGGACATTTACCTTTTGGGTACTCACGAACGCATCGGCTTTGTTCGCGATTTGGGTTTGTTCCAAAAGTA
>JBCNQO010000228.1:0-4551 GCA_039592825.1 Flavobacterium sp. | reverse complement strand
CCACGCGGCAATTCGCCTAGTGAATCGATATCTTTTTGTACACTTTTTATCGCCGTACCCAAATCCTGATTTTTGATATTGGCAGTTACCGATAAATACGGAGTCGCGCCCATGTTGTCGTTCTCACCGTGCGTCATTGTTGGAGAAATCGTCGCGACGTCTGCCAAAACCGGACGCGTCTGGTTCTTGAGAAGCGGAATTTCCTTGATGTCGTTCTCGGTCTGCATCTTATCCAAAGGAACCTGAACCTGAACCGAGTAGGAAAGTCCCGACTTTTCGTCTATCCAGTTGTTCTTTTCGGTGTATCGCGAAGAGGAAGTCGAAGCTACGAGTGAGCGAGCCACATCGTTCATATCGACGCCCAATTGTGCCGCGCGAACCCTGTCAATTTCTACGTTCAAAGACGGATAATTGTAAGGTTGGGCAATCTGCACATCTCGCAGATAGTCGGTTTGCTTGAGTTTTTCGACGAGCATGTTGGCGTACTTCTCATTGAGTTTTTTGGCCTTACCCGAAATGCGGATCTCGATTGGAGTAGTCGCGCCCTGGCTCAAAACCTTGTCGGTAAGCTCGAGCGGTTCGAACGACAGTTTCGTGCCCGGCAAAAGTTTGGAGATATGGCCGCGAAGTTCGTCCTTGAATTCTTCCATATCGAGTTCGTTGTCTTTGAACGCGACCTGAAAAACCGCTTCGTGCGGACCGGCCGTGAACAGATAGATCGGGTTGATCGAGAACAGCGACGGGTGTTGCCCAACGTAAACCGAAGTGATTGAAACGTGTTCGTCTCCCACGATTTTCTTGATTTCTTTCAAAACCGTGTTGGCTTGTTCCTCGGTTCTCTCGACACGCGTTCCGATTGGGGCGCGCAATCTCAACTGGAACTGGCTTGCGTTGACTTTCGGGAAAACGTCTTGTCCGATGATGTTCAGCGCGAGGTAAGCCAAAAGCGTCATTCCGATAAGGTAAGAGATCGAAACCAGCTTTCTGGCTTTGAACAAGCGGTCGATGAGTTTCATGAATCGGATACGGAAGCGTTCGAAACCGCTCACTTTGCCGTTCTTGTTGTAATCGTCTTTTTCGAAATGGCCTTCCTTGACGTCGTTGTGACCGTCTTTTTCGTGGTGGTTTTTCATAAGCCAGTTGGCCATAACCGGAACGAACGTCTGCGAAAGCAAGAACGAGATCACCATTGAAAATCCGATAGCCAATGCCAATGGCAAGAAAAGTGCGCCCGGAATGCCGCTCATCGTGAACGCCGGAGCGAACACCGCGAGAATACAAAACAAAATGAGCAACTTCGGAAGCGCGATTTCCTTACACGCATCCCAAATGGCGAGCGCCTTGGGTTTGCCCATATCGAAATGCTGGTGGATATTTTCTATGGTCACGGTACTTTCGTCGACGAGAATTCCGATAGCCAACGCCAATCCCGAAAGCGTCATCAAGTTGATCGTGAACCCGAAAAGTTTCAGGAACAAAACACCCGAAATGATCGAGATCGGAATCGTCAAAATCACGATCAGCGCCGCACGTCTGTCGCCCAAAAAGAGCAATACCATAAGCCCGGTGAGAATCGCCCCGATAATACCTTCTGTGATCAAACTCTTGACCGAGTTGATTACGTAAACCGATTGGTCAAACTCATAAGTAAGTTTCACGTCCTCGGGCAAAGTGCTCTGGATTTTCGGGAGCGCGGCCTTGAGGTTTTTCACGACTTCCCACGTAGACGCGTCGGCGCCTTTAGCAATATTCATGTAAACCGAGCGTTTCCCGTCGATAAGCGCGTAACCCGCGACAATATCGGCACCGTCTTTCACTTTGGCCACGTCGCCCAGATACAAATTCTGGACATTGTTCTTGAAAAGCGGAATTTTCTCGAAATCCTTGACGTCGCGAATCGTGTAATTCGTTGGCATCAAAAGGTTCTTATCGCCTATGCGGATATTTCCCGGAGGCGCAGTCTGGTTGTTGAGTCGGATGGCTTCCACGATCTGGTCGGCCGTAAGACTGTGCGCACGCAACAAATCCGGATCCACGTTAACTTCGATCGTACGCGGGCTACCACCGTTCGGAGCCGGAGAAAGCAAGCCCGGAATCTGCGTAAACGAGGCGCGAACGTAAATGTTGGCCAAATCCTGCAATTCGTTGTTCGAACGCGTTTTGGAACTCAAGACCAATTGCCCAACAGGCAAAGAAGAAGCATCGAAACGGATCACGAAAGGCGGTTGCGAACCCGGCGGAAAAATCGCCTGGATACGATTCGACAAAGCCGAAAGTTCCGACGCGGCCTGCGCCATGTTCGTGTCCGGATAATACGTGAGTTTCATCAACATCAAACCTTGAATGTTCTTGGTCTCGACAGACTTTATCCCGTTGGCGAACAAAAGAATGTTGATGTAGTTTTTGGCGTAATACGCTTCCATCTGGTCTGGCGTGTAACCACCGAACGGGTGAGCGATGTAAATCACCGGAAGGTTCATTTTTGGCAAAATGTCGACCTTGATGTCGCGAACGGCGCCTATCCCGAAGAAGAATAAACCGGCCACGAGCACGATGATGGAAATGGGTTTGCGAAGTGCGAAACGAATGAGGTTCATATTACTCGAATTCGGTTATGAAAAGGTTGAAATCGCCCGTGGCTGCGGCTTTGAGCAAAAGTGACTGCCAAACGTTGGTGTAGATTACGTCTGAATCGGTTTCGGCGCGATTCAGGATGTAAAGTGCTTGGGTAACGTCTGTGAGATTCGTCAAACCGTTTTTGTACAAAGTGGTTCTTTGCAGATAAGCCTGACGCGCGGCAGCGACTTGTTTGGGCGCCTGAACGTAATTGTCCATGGCATATTTGATCTTGGCGTCGGCGGCGTCCGATTGGGTTTTGAGTTGTTGGTCGATGACTTCGTACTCGCTTTTCAATCCTTCGGACACAAATTTTTGGGACGAAACCTGTTTGCTCGCGCGCCAAATGTTCGTCAAGTTCCAGGTCACGCCAACTCCGACGAGATAATTCTGGCGATCTGGCGTGATTCCATCGACATAATCTTGCGTAAAAGCGTTCTGGTCTGTCGCATAAGACGAATCGAAGCCCGAACCACGCGTCTGGAAAACCCCGAAAAGACTGAACGACGGATAGTAATTCTTGCGTAACAACTTCACTTGCTGATCGCTGAAATCGACCCGTGATTTGTAGAATTTCCTAATCGGATTCACAGTATCGGCAGGCGTTTCGAGCGTTAAGACGTTCTTTGGGACTTTTGTAACCAACGAAGTATCGAGAGAGAAATCGCGAACGTCGACGCCCATGAGAAACGCCAGTCTGTTGTTTTGTTCCTTGACCAGATCGAGCGTTCGGTTGAGCTCGATTTTGGCTCTGGAAACTTCGGCCGAAGCCAATGTGGAATCGACGCCGGGATTGAGTCCGTTCTTGACTCTGGCGCCCGAAGTCGTAAGGAAAATCTCGGCACGACTGAGGTTTCTTTGCTGCGAACGCACCAATCGCTGGCTGGCAAGCAAATTCAGATACGCTCCGGCGACGCGGATTTCGTGCTGGAAAAGTTCCTGCTGATAATCGGCTTGGTTTCGCGCCAAGTCGGCTTTGGCCAGATTGATCCTTTCGCGATAGCGTCCGAAAGTGAAAAATTCCCAATTGATGTTCGCCAGATAAAGCGCACCGAAAGCGGCATTCCAGTTCTGGTGATCGAGCGGAAGTCCCGAAGAAGCGACGCCGTAACCACCGAATCCGTAAGCCGGACCGTTTTGGCCATTGATCGTTCCATAAGATTGCTGACCCGAAAGAACCAGATTCGGAACATAGTCGAGCCGCGTCTGTTTGACCGTTTCGGCCGACGCTTTGGCGTAGTTTTCCTTGGCTTTGACCGTTCCGTAGTTGGCAACTCCGGCTTTGATCGCCTCGGGCAAAGAAAGTGTCTGCGCCGAAGCCGTGGTCGCCACCAAGAACAGAAAATAAAGCAATTTCTGAGTTTTAGGCATAATGAGTGAATTCTAGAGGTGCACCAAATTAGGTCGGTTTCACAAAACAATCGGTTTAAACAAGCGTTTAAATGATGAGTTGCATTCGTCATTTGAAATACATCGATTTAGCCAAAATGTTCGACCTTTGCTTCGAAGATTTTTCGATATTCGGATTATTGTACCGACAGATTTTCAGATAATTGAACGAACAATCCAATTTTTAAGACAAATTCCCGTTTTCGGATATTTTAGACCGGAAATCAGTTAGAAACAAACTCCGGAACTCAGGCAAATAGCACTCCGGCACTCAATCATGAACAAACGCATAACATCTGTTCTCGACAACAAATGGTTCCAGGAAATCGCGATTTTCGGTTTCATGCTCACGATCCATTTGCTCAAGAACGATTGGGTCGATTATACTTCAGGCGAGTCGGTTTTGGCGGCTTTGTCTTATTTTTCGATGCTTTACGCACATGCGCAGTTCAATCGAGTTTTCTTTCTTCCGATATTGTTCCGGAACATGAAACCCATCGCTTATATCGGCTTTAGTATTATTTGCATCGTCGTTTCTACGATCCT
>JBCNQO010000227.1:0-4558 GCA_039592825.1 Flavobacterium sp. | reverse complement strand
TCCTCCTTAGCTCAGTTGGTTAGAGCATCTGACTGTTAATCAGAGGGTCCTTGGTTCGAGCCCAAGAGGGGGAGCAAACAGAAAGCCATCCACACCGGATGGCTTTTTTATTTCCAAGAATTTCCAGAGACTATTTCTTCTATCGATTTATCCAAGAACGATATTTCGTCCAAACAAAAAAGCCACCCAATTCCGGACGGCTTTTGTCTTTTAGTTTACGTAGGATAAATCAAATCGTATAAACGAGATATTCGGCACTCGCCTTTTCACGCGGAATGATTTTCCCGGGATTTCCAAGCACCAAAGCTCCTTTGGGTACGTCGAAGTTCACGAACGCGTTTGGAGCGATCAGCACGTCGTCTCCAATCGTTATGCCGCCTACAAGAACAGCATTGGCGTGAATGCTCACGTTATCGCCAATTTTGGGCGCGCCGGCACGTCTGCCTTGAGCATTTCCGATTGAAACACCTTGGTGAATGTTGAAATTCTTACCTATCGTCGCCTGCGGATTCACGGCCATCATTCCAAAATGCGCAATTCGGAAACCCGGCCCGATCTGGCACGAAGCCGGAATCTGGATTCCTGTGCGCATCATACAACGTCGCAGAAGGACTTTCCAGAACAAACGCGTAACGAGCGTGCTGGCCAATTGCGTGCGCCGGAAGTAATAGATGTAGCGGAATGCCGGTGTAAAAAAGAAATAGCGCAGAAAAATGCCAAAAGTTCGTTTGCCCTCGTAGCGGTACAGATCGTCGTAAATAATGCCTTTGCCCATAATTTTTGAAAGTGCCCAAAGATAGGCAAGATGTGCGACGCCAGCGTTTCGGGAGTGTAAAAACTGGTTCGGCTAGCGCTTAATTGTGATCGTGGGCGTGGTTTCGCGAATGAAAATCAAGGCGTCGAAGTCGATTCCAGGCCGAAAGGTTAGTGAAAGATTGCGTCCGAAGTTGGCGAAAATGTTCGTGATTTGGGAATCTTTGCCGTAAATAGGGCTTTGTCTGTCGTCGATCAAAAGTAAAAACGACGGCAATTTCGCTTTGGCCAATTCAGCCGAAAACGACTCGGGTTTTGCCTCGAAATCGCGTGTCTCGAAATCTTCGTCTCCCAAAATCGTGACTTTCCCCTTGAAAGTGTCGAAACCAATCGCGTAATATTTACTGGACAATTTCTCGCGCAAATGAAAGCCCATTCCGCGGCATTGCGCCATTGTCGTGTCTTTTGCCAAATGCACATTGTGTCCCCAAAGCAGCATTTTGTTTTGGGTTTCGCTATGGAAATCGAGCGCATTTTGGGCCATGAATTCGTCACGCGCCAACGGGTTTGCCATCAACGTTCCCTGAAAAAGCAAGGAAACCGATTTTTTGAACTTTCGGAAATCGGCGTCAGAAGACTTTTGCAGCGCCAATTCCAACTGCAGTTTGGCTATGGCCGATTTGTCTTCGTCTGACAAAAAAGCCACGTATTCGGCTTTAGGAACATTTTCAAAGGCTTTCGCCGATGCCTCGCCATTCTTGAACTTCCCGGGATTTTTTTTGAGATAGTCGATGCAGATTTGGGCAGATGCATCATTGTCCGACTTATAGAAATCGGTGTCGAAACCGTACAAATTCACCTTTCCCTTTTCGGTTTTCCCGACGTTATATTTGCGGACGGACTCGAAAAGATCAAAAAATTCCTGAGTGTCAAACAGCTTCAACGGAAGCATCAATTGTTTCAAATCGCCTTTTCCCGTAAGCACATATTGGTTGATTTTCTCGATTGCGGAATATCCGAACTCAAAACCGATCGTCCTGAAATTCGATTTTGCGATAAGTTGGTTGATGATGCGATTCTTCTCTACCGAAAACTCCTGCGTGCCGTGAGAAGCTTCACCTAAACCGACCATCGATTTGTCTTTTACGGCATCGGTCAAAGCCGATAAATATTGAGTCGATTTGAGATCAATCGCTTTTTTGTCGACGTAATCCAGATTGGACTTTTGGGCGAATCCGAAAGTGAAAATACAAAATGTCAAGGCAGTCAGGATCTTGTTCATGCGACAAAAGTTTTCCGTAAGATATAACTTATAAACCTAATTCCCGGAATTGCCCTTAACCGACTTTGTTTCGTATATTCGCCTTCACTTTGGCCCCGTAGTTCAACGGATAGAATGGGAGTTTCCTAAACTTTTGATCCAAGTTCGATTCTTGGCGGGGCTACTTACCAAAAACAAAAAGGCACCGGTTTCCCAGTGCCTTTTCTCATGATTTTTACCGAAATTCCTTAGTCGACGACAACCGATTTCGTCAAGAACTCAGAAGCCGTTTTGTTGAACTTAAGCGTGTAAGTTCCGGCTGCCGTTGGCTTGAATTTGTAAACGGTGTCTTTTACGACTGGCGTGTTGCCACATTCGTTTCCGGCGAAACGTGCCACGATCCCGATCGTTTTCGTGTTTCCTGATGTCGACTCGACGAAACGGTTGAAAAGTCCGCAGTTGTTCGCTACGGTGTACTTTACCGTGTACGACAATTCCTGGTTTACGTCTCCGGTTTCAGGTCCGGTCACTTCTGTTGCATAAACAGTTGCCAGATTGGTAGACGGCGTTGAATCGTCACTGCTGCAAGATGCCGCGCCAACCGCCAAAAACGCCACTAGGGCAATCGCTTGAAATTTGATCTTTTTCATAGAATTGATTTTTTTAAAATTCTACTCTAAGATTGACGGGTTGGCAAACGGTTGCGCGTGGCGAAAAGTTAAAAAAGCCCTGATTTTGCTAAGGTTCACACAACAAATTACGCCTCAGACTTTTCTAGAAACCTTACGTTTTTCATGATTGCCGAACTTTAACAAAACGTTTTATTTCGACATCAGAAAATTCCTCTTAAACGCAAGTCGCGAAAAGAAAAAAAGGTGTCTTGTACGGACACCTTTTCTCTCCTTTCGGAAGCGCTAACCTTTATCAGAAATTAAATAGCGTTTATTGTAGCGTGAATTTCACTTTTGATTTGATGTTGGTAGACGAAGCGCCAATGATCGCCTCGAAATCGCCCGGTTCGGCAACCCAATCGTGTTTCTTGTCGTCGAAATAGCTCAATGCAGATTTGTCGATCGTGATAGAAACTGTCTTGGTTTCTCCGGCTTTCAGGCTCACTTTTTCGAAACCTTTGAGTTCTTTGATCGGGCGTGGAAGCGACGATTTAAGGTCAGAAATGTAAAGCTGCACGATTTCTGAACCTTCGCGTTTTCCGGTGTTTTTGACCAATACGGTGAACGTGATTTTGTCCGATGCCGATATTTTAGATTTGTCTGCCGACACTTTTCCGTACTCGAAAGTCGTGTAGCTCAAACCGTGTCCGAAAGGAAACAAAGCCTTGATCTTCTTTTGGTCGTTCCATTTGTAGCCGTAGAATAAACCTTCTTTGTAGTTCACGGTTTTTCCGCCAGGGAATTCTCCTACAGAATGAGCCGCGACGTCAGACAATTTCACAGGGAAAGTGAAAGTGGTTTTTCCTGACGGATTCACGTCTCCGACCAAAACTTCGGCCAAAGCGTTACCCGATTCCGTACCCAAAAACCAACCTTGCACGATTGACGGAATTTCGTTTACCCAAGGCATAGCGACTGCGTTACCCGAAATGTTCACGAAAATCGTGTTCTTGTTCACTTTCGCCAATTCACGAACCAAATTGTCCTGATTGTACGGCAATTCAAGTCCTTTTCTGTCATTTCCTTCCGAATCCTGGAAGTCCGATTTATTCAAACCACCAAAGATGATCACGTAATCGGCAGATTTTGCCACGTTTTTCGCCTCGGCCAACAATTCCGCAGCCGAACGCGTTTCTTTCAGGTTTTGTCCTGTGACGACGCCGTTGTAGTCGCCGCTCGCATCGCCAACGTAACCGCGGGCATACACGATTTCCACATCTTTCCCGACGCGTTTTTTGAGTCCGTCAAGCGGAGATGTTTCGTAAAGCGCTTTCAAAGACGAACTTCCGCCGCCAACAGTCATCATTTTCACGGCATTCTCGCCAATGACCGCAATTTTCTTGGTTTTCTTCAAGTCGATCGGAAGCACATTTTTGTCATTTTTCAACAATACGATGCCTTCTTCGGCAATCTTGCGTCCGGCCAAAGCGTGTTCCTGAGTCGCGAAAGACCCGAACGGACGGTTTCTGTCCATAGTCGTTCTGAAAGACAAACGCAGTACGCGACGCACTTTGTCGTCCAATTCCTTGGTTCCGATTTCGCCTTTCTTGATCATTTCGAGGTAAGGACGCGCGAGGTAATAGCCGTCATAAGCGTTCGATTTTCCCCAGGCCAAACCATCTGTCCAGCTCCCGAATTCCATGTCGAGACCGTTCGTGATGGCTTGTTTGGTATCGTGAACACCGCCCCAGTCCGAAACCACTACGCCGTCGAACTTCCATTCGCCTTTCAAGACGTCGTTCAACAAGTATTGGTTGTGGCACAAATGCTGTCCTTTGTATTTGTTGTACGCGCCCATGATCGCCCAAGCGTTTCCGTCGATTACGGCCGCTTTGAACGCTGGCAAATAGACTTCGTATAACGTTCTGTCGTC
>JBCNQO010000226.1:0-4559 GCA_039592825.1 Flavobacterium sp. | reverse complement strand
CCATCGTACTCGAAACGCGAAACTCGCCCAAGTGCTTGTACATGCGCAAATCCTTGAAATTCCCGCCAGAGGCTTCCTTGTTCAACTTGTCGGCAATCTCGTCTCCGGGATTGATAAACTTAGGCTTCGGCGCCCCAAAATTGATCTTAGGCTCGGTGTCCAGACTATAACTTTTAGACGGCTCACCTTTAATGGAAGGCGGCACGTAATAAGGATCGGCCTTGGGCGGAACCACCACAGGCGCAGTCGTCTTGGGCGGCAAAATAGGCGGAATATTCAGCGAATTGTTTCCCGAGTCGAGCTTTTGCGCAAAAGCACCAGTGGCAAAAAGCAAAAAAATCGGAAACAAAAACTTCATAAGGCAGGGCAAACAAGTGAATGAGACAAAAATAGCAGAGAAATCACCGCTACGGCATCGTTTAACGAAAAATTGTATAACCCTTTGATGCAAATACGAAGCCAGAAGTTGGCAAGACTTTCATTTTTTGTTTTTGGGCGTGCCGGCGGCCGGTTTCAGAAGCAAGTGGCAGTTGTAGTAGCAGATTTCGTCCGTCAAGGCAAATCTTAAAAGCCGCCGTCGGGCTGAACGGCACTCGCTTTTTTGCCACGAACCATCGATCTAACACCCAAAATATGTCGGGCAAAAAGAGCTCAAACAAAGCCGTCATCCCTCACGCATCAGGTCAAAGGAAAAATTCGGTTTCAAAAGATGGTTCCTTCCCGAAGCTTCGGGACGCTCGGAACCCCAATCCCAAATCCCTAAAACCCCAAAATCAACCGAGCAATAGAAAAGTAAATGAGAATCCCACAAATGTCGTTACTCGTGGTAATGAACGGTCCGGTTGCAAGCGCGGGATCAATCCCGAACTTGTCTAGCAAAATCGGAATAAAAGTCCCAATCAAAGAAGCGATCACGATTACCGAAACCAGCGCAATCGTCACTATTACGCCCACAATCATTTCCACGTCTAGCAAAAAGTGGCTTCCCACGAACAAAATCACCGCGAGAATCGATCCGTTGAGCAAACTCAGGGAAACTTCTTTGAGCAATCGGTTAAAAAGCGAACCCGAAATCGTGTTGTTGGCCAAACCCTGAACAATGATCGCCGACGACTGAACGCCCACGTTTCCGGCCATCGCGGCAATTAGCGGCGTAAAGAAAAACAAGTGTCCGTGCTCGAGCATCGCACCTTCAAAAAGTCCCAGGACGCGCACCGAAATGAATCCGCCCAAAAGCGCCAGAACCAGCCAAGGCAAACGCGCTTTTGTGAGATCGATAATGCTGTCATCTGAATCGACATCTTGAGAGATACCGGCCGCCAACTGGTAATCTTTGTCGGCTTCGTCCTTGATTACGTCTACGATGTCATCAATGGTAATTCTTCCTACCAAACGCCCCATTTCGTCTACAACCGGAATCGCTTCCAAATCGTATTTCTGCATGATACGGGCTACTTCTACGTCTTCGGTGTCGATTTTCACCATATTCAGTTTCCTGATATAGACGTCTGCTATCGCCGTTTTGGTAGAAGTCGTGAGCAAGTCTTTGAGCGAAAGTCGGCCTTTGAGTCGGTCTTCGTCGTCTACGACATAAATCGAATGTACGCGCGAAACGTTTTCGGCCTGGATCCGCATTTCCTTAACGCACGTCAAAACGTTCCAGTTCTCGTTGACCTTCACGAGCTCTTTGTGCATCAAACCACCAGCCGTATGCTCGTCGTAGCGCAAAAGTTCGACGATGTCTTTGGCGTGCTCCACGTCCTGAAGCTCGAGAATTACCTCTTCTTTGATGCTCTGCGGCAGTTCGGCAATGATGTCTACCGCGTCGTTCGTGTCGAGCGCGTCGAGTTCTTCGGCAATCTCTTTCGGGGAAAGGCGCTCAAGAATATCCTCGCGCACCTCATCGTCGAGCTCCAGAAGGATTTCGGCTGTTTTTTCGGTGTCGAGAACCTTGAAAATGTAAGTTGCCTCGTTGGCTCCGAGTTCGTCGAAAATCTCGGCTATGTCGGCAAAGTGTAAATCGTTCAACAAGGTTTCGAGTTCCTTGTCGTCTCGTGCTGCGATCAGCGATTCAATGTGAGAAATTAACTCCTTACTGACTTTGAACTCCATCGGCCTGGATGTTTTGGGTTACCGAAATGAACTGCGCCACGTCCAGTTGTTCCGGACGGAGGTCAAAGATAGGATTTTCGCGCAATTTTTCGGACAGGCCGAACGATTTTAAGCTGTTCCGAAGCTGTTTCCGGCGTTGGTTGAAAGCGGTTTTCACGACGTTGAAAAACAGTTTTTCGTCGCACGGAAGCGTATAATTTTCCTTGCGCGTCAATCGCAAAACACCAGATTTCACCTTTGGTGGCGGATTGAAAACGTGCTCGCTCACCGTAAAAAGATATTCGGCTTCATAGAACGCCTGAACCAGAACGCTCAGGATTCCGTAGGTTTTACTGCCTTTTTTCTCGCAAATCCTTTCGGCGACTTCCTTTTGGAACATGCCTGAAAACTCGGGAATCTGATAGCGGAAATCGAGCATCCGGAAAACGATCTGTGAAGAAATGTTATAAGGGAAATTCCCGATTATAGCGAAAGGTCGGTCTTCGAAAACCTCTTTGATGTTGTATTTCAGGAAGTCTTTCGAGATGATCTTCCCGTGCAGCTTCGGGTAATGCGCGTTCAGGTATTCGACAGATTCCGTGTCGATCTCGATCACATAAGTCGTATAGTCCTTCTCTAGCAGATATTTCGTGAGCACGCCCATTCCTGGGCCGATTTCCAGAACGTCGGAATAGTTCGTCCCGACGAGCGAATCGGCAATGTTGCGCGCAATATTCTCATCTGTAAGAAAGTGCTGTCCGAGGTGTTTTTTGGCTTTTACCTTGTCCATTCCCAAAAAATTAATGGTCTGAAATCACTTCGAGTTCTGTTCGGAAGGCGAGCATCTTGTCGCCCCAAAGCGCTTGTCCTTCGGCTCTGAGTCGGGGCGCGTCTTCTGTGTAATAACGCTGCAATTGCTCTCGATTTTCGGCGCAGTACTGGATCGAATAGGTTTGTCCGCCCATTTCTTCCTCGACCAAAACCTTGACCATTCGGGCCGAAGTGAATTTACCCGTAGCCAAAACGTCGGCTATGTGTTTGGTTTGCATCCAGTGCATCCATTGGTCGTGGACAGACTCGTGTATGTTTATGGTGACGTTGTATAAGATCATTTTTGGAGTGCTAAAGTGCTGAAGTACGAAGTGCTAAAAGTGCTAAATCGGGAAGTCCAGTCAGCTAAATTGGAATTTGATTTTTGGAATTTAAAGATTGGTATCTCCGCGCAAAGTTCGGTATTTCTTTCGGGCTTCCACAAAATGAATGCTGTCCTGATGCTCGAAAATCATCTTTTCATACAAAGGTTTCGCCTTTTCGGGATCTTTGAGCTTGAAATTGTAGATGTCGGCCGAATAATACAGCGCTTCGTCTACGTAAATGCCGTCGGCGTGGTTGTCGATTATGCTTTTGTAAAGGTTTAGAGCCGACGTAAAATCGCCTTGTTTCTCGTAGATTTTTCCTAGTCTGAGCAAGGTCACGGCTTCAATCGGCTTTCCCTTGAATTCCTGAAGAATCGCCTGGAAAGCGGCCTGCGACTCCTTGATCTTGTTCTGATACAACAAATAGTCGGCACGCGCGAATTTCTTCAACGCAGTTTGGGTAGAATCTTCTACGGTATTGTCCGAAACCAGAAGGAAATACTCCAAAGCGTCGTTTGCAATAAGTTGCGTAGATGCCGATTTCAGTGTCTTGAACTGCGCCTGCGCCCAATCGAAATCGCCTTTAAAATAACTGGTTCTAGCCGATTTCAAGCTGGCTTCGTGCCCAATCGGATCGTTCTTGAGATCGTCCTCGATCTGTGAGTAATAGATCAATGCCTGATTGAATTTTTCCTCGAACAACAAGATGTCGGCCAGTTCCATTTTCACGTCGGCTTGCTGATAGCGGTTGAGCTGAAGTTCGAGCGATTGCTTGAGCAGACTTTTGCCGAGTTCGGGATTTTTGGTGTTGAAAGTCACGAAATGCGCCTGAAGAATCTGCAAGTCGAGCGTAAACGGGTTGAGCCCGAATTCGTCCATAAGCTTCTTGAAGTCCGATGAAATCTGGGCGTTGTCTTTATCTGTGGCCGAATCGACGCGCATCTGCATCAGATAAAAATTGGCTTTGACGCGCAGTTCAATGTCGGACGTATTTTCCAAAACCCATCCGAAAATCTCTTTCGCCGTCTCGGAATCGTTCTCCTGAACCGCCAATTCGGCCAGATTCACGATGTTGAAAAACGTCTCGGGATTGCGTTTATAGATCGCCTTTTCCTGAATGAATGCCTTCCCGTATTCTTTCTGTTGGACGTAAAACCAGCTCAGGTATTGGTTCCAGAAAATGTCCTGATTCTTTTGCGCCCGAAACAGCAAAGCCTTGCGCAGACTGTCATTGAACGTGGTCGCGGCTTCATCTGCCATGAATCGTGAAAGCTGATTTTGCACCACGATCGAGCTGTTCGGGTTCGCGTAGGCTTCGTCGAGAAACGTGTT
>JBCNQO010000225.1:0-4574 GCA_039592825.1 Flavobacterium sp. | reverse complement strand
GGAAAAACAGCAAGAAAGTGAGGCCGATCGTGAGAAAGCCGTATTTGGACGCGCGTTCGTTCTGTTGGTAATCGTCTACCGGAATCTTGAATTTCACGCCAAACGCGAATCGCTCCAGATTAGGAAGGTTTACGAAATGCTGTTGGCCAAACGGACGGTTCACGTGCAGAATCTTCCAACTGGCCGGGAACGGATGCAGCGTGTCTTTGCGCGAAGGCAGGAAGTTTCCGGTAAAGCTGGGCGTTTTCCAGTTCGAGTCCATGTTGAGTTGGGTCGTTTTTCCTATAGGAACCATCATGAGTTGCTGGCTGCCGCGATAACCTATGTTGAGTTTGAAAGGCGTTTTGGCGTTCTTGAGTGCCGATGCGTCGAAATACGAGGTTTCCAGAGCGTCAACAGTGTCATTCTCGGCCGAGTTGAACACTGGCTCGAACGCAAGCGCCTTTCCGTTTATCGCGATTTTCACCTCGTCCTTGATGCTTTTTAGGTTTGTCGTCTTGACCAAAATCGTGGCTTTGTTCCATTGGATGTCGGCATCGGGAATATTTTTGGACGAAAAGTCTGGCGAAGAGAAACTGCCGTCGATCTTCATGTCCGAAGTGTAAACCACCGTCTGGTAATTGCCATAACTGCGCGATTCGGTCTTGACCTTGGCCGCGTTGTTCAGGGTTTCGGGAAAGAAATACGCGAAACTCGTCGTGGGCTGACGCTCGGTAAAAGTGGTCTTGGTCTTCTGGTCGAGAATCGTCTTTTCGGTGTAAACCACATAAGGCACGCGCAGGATCGGTCCGTAGAGGTAAACGTCGCCTCCCCATTTCTGGGTGATCGTTTTGTTCACTTCGTCTTTGCGGTAAGCGCGTTCCGAAATGAGGTTTTGTACCAGCAAAAGCGGAATGAGCAAAACCAGCGTGAGTATTCCGACCATGATGAGTCGGGCCGTGTTCGATTGGAGGAAGCCTGTGGGTTGGGTTGATGTGTCCATTTTTAGATTTCAGATTTTAGATTTTAGATTTTGGAATTTGGAATTTGGTCCCGAAGCTTCGGGAGGGATTTGGAATTTTCCGACACTTCGGACTACATCGCCTGCAGGTAAATGAATGTGATCGGGATGTTTGCCGTTACGATCAGCATCTTTACGGCGAAATAGGCTCTGTAGTGACGTTTAAGGCAGAACAGGATGGCGAGGTTTGCCAGTACCAAAAGGTTAATGAAAGCTGCGATTACGACGAAAAAAAAGCCCATGATCACGAGATTTTCGGACTCGTTTCCGAGTTTGTACGTAGCGAAAAGCGCTGTTCCGACAAGGAATGAGGCGATTGCAACGTAGGTCGATTGTTCGCCAGTTTTTTTGAGGTAGTCGACGATTGGGTGGGTGAGGGTTTCCATTTTTTTTAGTGGTTAGTTATTAGCTCTGATGTTGGAATTTGGGACTTGAAATTTGCTTTCAATAAAATCCCAGGAATTCGTAGTAGATCATGGCGATTGGAAGGTTTGCCAATACGATCAGCATCCTTACGGCCAGTTTTTCCTTTTCTTCGGGTTCGGATCGGTTGAATAAAGCGACCAACTTGAGTAGCACGACGAGATTTGTCAGAAACGCGCCAATCACGAAGATGAATCCGAATACGAGCAGATCAAATATATGACGCGGCGCGAAGAGCCTGAATGTGACGCTCGCGAACAAAAATGTTCCGATTGCGAATGACGCAATGGCGATCTTTGTCGAGCTGCGGACGATTTTCTCGTCTGTGGTTTTCATGTTGTAGCTTGAATCCATAAGTTGGAATTTGGTCCCGAAGCTTCGGGAAGGATTTTGGAATTTGGATTTTGGAATTTGGATTTTGGAACTTCCACCTAGAGTTTGAGCTTCGACTGAAACCGGAAGAAGTAATAAGTAAGCAGCAGCAAAGTGCCGTAACCCAGCGTGAATCCGATGACGCGCAATTCCGTGAGCAAAAACATAGAGTCGCAAATGATGCCCATCGGATCGGACAAAACATCCCAACTGTTATAGCGCTCGAACCTTCCGAGATAAATCCCGAAACCAGACAATATCGCGGCCACGGGAATAAGCCAATTCGCGATTTTCCCGAAAGTCCTCATCCAGACCAGATGCATCTGACGCATCGAAAGCAGTCCGAAAAGCAAACCCGTGATCGAGTAGGACGCGAGCAGCAACAGGTCGAACCAGGCTGGCATGCTATGGCTTAAATGTCGGAAATGCAGGAAGTCTGTCAGAATGTAAGGCGCGTTTGGCAAAAAAAGAAGCCACACGATTGACAGGTAGAGAACTTTTTTCCTTGTCGGATTTTTTTTCGTCAGATAAAGACTGATCAGCAATGGAACGATCGCCAAAACGAGATTCCACACCAGGAAACCGTAACCAATGCCCGAAGTCACCAGAAACCGGAAGGCCGTGAGAAAGAAGTTGAATCCGACAAAAACAGCGATCGTCGTAAGGATTGGGTTGTTGGAAGTTATTTTCATAAAGTACTTTGTATTTCAAAGTTAATGGGTAAAAAAATATCAGGTCTTTCTAATCAAGGCTTCGAGCGCGTCGATGTGGGCCGTAAAAGCCTCGCGTCCTGACTTGGTCGCCTTGTAACTCGTGTTGCGTTTTCGGCCTATGAACTGCTTCTCGACCACGATGTAATTCTCGGCCTCGAGTGCTTTGGCGTGGCTCGCGAGATTGCCGTCGGTTACGCCCAAAACTTCCTTGAGCGTGGTAAAGTCGGCAGATTCGTTCACCATAAGCACACTCATGATCCCGAGTCTTATGCGGTGATCGAACGCTTTGTTTATATTTTGGATGATGCTCTTCAAATGTCAAAAAGTCTAATGCCGAATGTCAAATAGCGATGCAATGAAGTTCGGTCGTTGCAAATCTCAGGAATTTCGGTCGTATTTGAAATACATGATCGCTCCGTAAAAAATATGGCAAACCCCAAAGCCAAGTGACCAGCATTCAAAGCCATAACCCGGATATTCGGCGTTTATGAGTCCGATGATGAGAATCGTCAGTCCCAAATAACGAACGTCGCGGTGCGTGAACTTGCTGGCGTTGATGCAAGCTAGTCCGTAGAAAATGAGCGTGACCGGCGCGACGAGGCCAAAGTAGGAGTGACGCAACAGGATAAGCGAGAAAATACCTCCGGCGAAAAGTGGGATCATAAAATTCACGATGAGTCTTTTCGAAGTCGTGTTCCAGATGCTTTCCCCTTGTTTTTTGGCCTTTAGGTTGGTAAAGATCAAAGCCGAAATTACAGAAAGCAAAAGTACGACGGCGCCGATTCCGGCCACTTTAAAGAACAGCAGGTTCTCGAAATCGCGGTAACGCACGTAATAGTCTTTTTCGACAGCTTCTTTGATGATAGCATTCGCAAACCACGCACCAATCAACGCATACGTTCCGGCGAAGACTCCAGACAGTCCGCTCAAGGATAAAAACTGGGTCGAGCGGTTCATCATTTTCCGGATGTCCTGAAGATCGTCTATATACTTTTGGTTTTTCATAGAAAAAGTACTTTGAATTGCAAAGTAAATAAAGTTGGTTGAATGTTGCAATAGGGAAATGAAACTTTTTTCATTTTGGGTGCAAGGTTCAAGGTTCAGGGTTCAAGGTTTGTGGTGAAAGGAGCTACGAATTACGAACGGAAGTTGTTCAATGAGCCATATTGCGCGAGGGATGGCGCCTTTGTCTAAGCTCTTTTGAATGCGGTCAGCTTTCAAAAAGCGAGTGGCGGCCAGCCCGACGGCGGCTCCTCGACTGCGCTCGGAGCCAATTCTGGCAACTAATAAAGAAATGTGTTCTGGAATTGCCGCCGGCGCGCCCAAATCGATAAAACCATGGCCGATTTTATACTTATTTTTAGGATTCTATTGCGTACTTTTGTGTCACAAAATCAATAACCAATCACCATGAGTTCATTTGACGTAGCCGTCATCGGATCGGGTCCCGGAGGATACGTGGCCGCCATACGATGCGCACAACTAGGTTTCAAGACTGCCATCATAGAGAAATATTCAACCCTTGGAGGAACGTGCCTTAACGTAGGTTGTATTCCTAGCAAGGCGCTTCTCGATTCGTCTCACCACTATCACGACGCGATTTCGCACTTCAAGGATCACGGTATCGAGATTCCGGGTGAGATCAAGGTGAATTTCGAGCAGATGATCGCCAGAAAAGGACAGGTTGTAGACCAGAACGTCTCGGGTATCAAATACCTCATGGACAAAAACAAGATCACGGTTTTCGAAGGTTTGGGATCTTTTGAAGACGCGACTCACGTAAAAGTGACCAAGGCCGACGGTTCATCCGAAACCATCGAAGCGAAATATACGATCATCGCGACAGGTTCGAAGCCATCGACTTTGCCTTTCATCAAATTGGACAAAGAACGCGTGATCACTTCTACCGAGGCGTTGAAACTCAAAGAAATCCCGAAACACCTTGTCGTTATTGGCGGTGGCGTTATCGGATTGGAACTTGGGCAAGTTTACCTTCGTTTGGGCGCTCAGGTTTCTGTTGTGGAATATCTGGACAGAATCATTCCTGGAATGGACGCCGGACTGTC
>JBCNQO010000224.1:0-4584 GCA_039592825.1 Flavobacterium sp. | reverse complement strand
TACTTCATAAAGTAAGCATCGATTTTATCGCTCGTCAACTCACCACAATTTCCCGATGCAATCGTCCCCAATCGATCATCGCGGCAATCACGCCTCCAAACGAGCGGCAATGTTCGGTTGGCTCGTATTCTATGAGCACCGGCGTGTCTGGGTAAACCGTTCTTTTTACCAACTTGCTCGCCTCCATTTCCTTGAGTTCGCGCGACAACATTCGCGTGGTGATTCCAGGAATACTGCGTTCTATCTCGCGAAAACGCCTGTTCCCGTTGCATATCGAGTTCATGATCGGGATGCGCCATTTTCCGCCAATAAAGTACAAAGTGTCTTGCAGCGCGCGCAGTTCTTCAGATTGGTCTCTATCCATGATTGAAACAGTTTTTGATATACTTAAGCTAACAGGTTACAAAATTAAATCATTTCAACAGACAGTTTGCGATTTGACAGGATTTCTTACTTTTGCAGCGAACGAACTCCCGTTTTATGTGATCAAAGATTCTTTTACAGACAAGTAAACCACGCCACTCTTGTGCGTGAATCGTCCATTCCAAAAGAATCTTTATGCTTACCCTACAAAACATTGCCTATTCGCATCCAGACCGGACTGCGCTTTTCCATAACGTGAACCTTATCGTGAACAAAGACGAGAAAGTCGCTTTGATCGGCAAGAACGGTTCGGGGAAATCTACTTTGCTCAAGCTCGCTTCCGCGGACATTTTGCCGAATTCGGGCACGATCCAAACCGATTCCGAATCGTATTACATTCCACAACTTTTTGGGCAATTCGACGATCTGCTTGTGGCCGATGCCTTGAAAGTGAACCGAAAAATCGCTGCACTTCGGGAAATTCTCGAAGGAAACGTCAGTGAAGCCAATTATGAAACGCTCAACGACGACTGGAATATCGAGGAAAGATGTCGCATCGCGCTTGACTTCTGGAATCTGGAACACGTCGGGCTTGAAAAACCCATGAACGAACTCAGTGGCGGTCAGCAAGCCAAGGTTTTTCTGGCCGGGATTCTCGTAAACGAACCCAAACTGATCTTGCTCGACGAACCTACGAACCATCTCGACAGACAATCGCGCGAAAAACTCTACGATTGGGTCAAGAATACGCAAGCCACAATCTTGCTAGTCTCGCACGACCGTGAATTGCTCGAGCTCGCCACCCGAACCGCCGAATTGTCCGCTCAGGGAATCGCCAATTACGGTGGTAATTACAGCCATTATCTCGAAGCGAAACAGCTAGAATCGCAAGCTTTGGAACACGACATAAACGACAAACAACGCGAGCTCCGAAAGGCCAAAACCAAAGAGCGCGAAACCAACGAACGCCAGCAAAAACGCGAGGCACGAGGCAAAGGCAAACAGGAAAAATCGGGTGTGGCGCGCATCATGATGAACACGCTTCGCAACAAGGCCGAGAATAGCAGCGCCAAACTCAAAGATGTGCATCATGAGAAAATTCTCGGGCTTTCGCAGGAATTGCGCGATTTGCGACAGAACGCATCCGATATTGACAAAATGAGTTTCGGCTTCGACGATTCCTCGCTTCACCAAGGCAAATTGCTGTTCGAAGGCCAGAATGTCAACGTGAGATTTTCCGACGAAAACCTTTGGAAAACCGGTCTCGATTTCGAGATAAGAAGCGGCGAACGCATTTCGCTCGAAGGCCAAAATGGTTCAGGCAAGACAACTTTCATCAAAATCCTCACCGAGAAAACAGCGGCTTCCGGAGAACTTTCGCTTTTGGCCAAAAATTGCGTTTACGTAGATCAGGATTACTCTTTGCTTGACGATTCGCTGTCGGTTTACGATCAGGCGCAAAAGGCGAACACCTCGAATTTGCCCGAACACGAAGTCCGCATGCGGCTCGACCGTTTTCTTTTCCCGATGGATAAAACCGACAAAAATTGCCGAACCTTGAGCGGTGGCGAACGCATGCGGCTCGTGCTTTGTTGCCTCACGATGTCTGGCGAGCCAATAGACGTTTTGATCCTGGACGAACCCACGAACAATCTCGACCTGTACAACATCGCGATCCTGACCGAGGCGATCAACCAGTACAAAGGCACGCTTATAGTGGTTTCTCACGACAAGACTTTTCTCGAGGAAATCCAGGTGAACCGCAGTATTCGCCTGGAACGTTAAACGCTCGGCAAGCGCTGTGTCTTTCTCGACCCGGGATTTGTCCACTTGGGCTTTTTTGTGCTGTAAATCTGTTTTTGGTTCGCGCAACTTTGGGGTATCAAATCACAAAAAAATTAGAAATCATGACTGCAAAAACAACAAAAATCATTTTCTGGACAAGTACAATCCTGATCTCGGCCTGGTTTGGCGCCAGCGGAATTTTCGAACTCACGCGCAACCCACTGGTTTGGGGAATCACGCAGCAATTGGGCTATCCGGAGCATTTCATCTACATTTTGGGTGTCTTCAAAGTGGCCGGCGTTCTGGTATTGCTCACGCCAAACCGATTTTTGAGACTCAAGGAGTGGGTTTACGCCGGAATTTTCTTCGACATCACCTTCGCCTTTTTCTCGAAAATCGCGGTGCTGGGATTGCCCGACGCGACAGATGCCGTAATCGCGCTTGGAATCGCGTTGACGTCTTACTTCACGTTTCGGAAACTGCATCCGCTTACGTTTGGAAAAACCGAAGCGTGACGCAAAATTGATTTCACAAAAAAGCCCTGGAGAAATTCAGGGCTTTTGTTTTTTTGACGGATTGCTTAGCCGATTTTAAGCTTTAGTGCAAAAAATCTACTCTCGAAGCCGCGAGAATGCGTCCGGTTTTCGGGTTTTGGATCATTGCGATGACTTCCCATTTTTCGCGGTCAAAATCCATCGGGACACCAAATTGCTTCGTGCCTTTTCCATCGGCATCAAGCCTGAACGAATACAGTTTTCGCACAATCTGGAAATGCTTGAGCGTGCGGCCTTCGTTCTCGCCTCTTTTGATATGGCGTTCGGCTTGCTTCTGCACCAAAGCGATCTTGAGTTCGGCAGCATCAGAACTTCCGGCGTACTCATAATCGACAGAAAACTGATCCGAATCTTGCTTTACCGACAACTTCAATTCTGGAGAAGAACCCACGAGCGATTGCGCCAAAGCTTCGTTTACGGAATATTCGTTCGAACCCACAAACTCACTTTCGCCATTCACGACAAGTTGAGGCGTGTATTGCTGCGACTGCAACAACTGCGAATACCGGAATTGGCGATTGGAAAAAGACACGTCGCTAAACGCATCTTTCCATCCCAAACGATCCCAATAATCTACGTGATAAGCTAGTACATAAACGGGTTTGTCGGCATATTCGCTCTGGATTTTTCCCAAAAGCGCATCGGCCGGAGGACAACTCGAACAACCTTCTGAAGTGAAAAGTTCGAGCACGGCAAAACCTTTGGGCGAAAAGATTTTTGGAGAGATTTTCACATCAGTTTCCCCAAGATTCGCAAACGAAAAACTACCAATGCTGATCGCGATAAGCACGCAAGCCAGCACAATTTTAATTGCTTTCATAACTTTCAGATTTAGGCTCCAAAAGTACTTTTGGCTTATGGGCGAAAACAGCCAAATCTGGGCGAAGCGGACAATTTCGGGGTTGAAAAACCGCTTTTCTTACGAGGAAAGGAATTGCCGTTAACGGTTCTCGAGCCAATCGAAGAAAGTGTGGGATTTCTCTTTGTTGATGAACAACTTGTCGGGCGTTTCTACGGCCAATCTTATGTAGAGTTTCCGCAGAAAATAGTGTTCGATTTCTTTCACGGCCTTGAAATTCACGAGATATTGGCGGTTCACGCGGAAGAACTGTTTGCCCGAAACCAGGCTCGCGATCTGGGCAAGCGGTTGCGCGAGCGGATATTCCTGACGGTCGAAAGTCACGGCAAAAGTCGATTCGTTCCTGATGTAGAAAAACGCGATATCGTCGGTTTGGATCGTGGTGTATTTTTGGTTCCTGAACACCAGAAAACTCGTTTTTCCGGCCGACGGATTGAGTTTGCTCACGAGTTCGTTCAAATCCGGAACCGAGTTCTGCTGGAAAAAATTCCGCAATTCGTCTACCTTTTTGAGCGCTTCCCAAATGTCTTCGCGCGAAAACGGCTTGAGAATGTAGTCGATCCCGTTGCTTTTGAACGCTTCGAGCGAATATTCGTCGAAAGCGGTGCAGAAAACCACGGGCGATTTGATCTGGACTTGCTTGAAAATCTCGAACGAAAGGCCGTCTGCGAGTTGGATGTCCATAAAGATCAGATCGGGCTGAGCGTTTGCAGACAAAGCCTTCACGGAACTTTCAATGCTGTCGTAACGACCGACGATCTCGGCTTCGGGCTTTAAATCGAGCACGAAATTTTCCAGCGATTTGGCCGTTCTGGGTTCGTCTTCAATGATGATGATATTCATGGATGATTGGAATTTTGATTCGGAAAACATTCGGGTTTTCGTCGATTTCTATGTGTTGATCCAGCAAGTGCTTGTAGCGAAGGTCGATGTTGGAAAGCCCGACGCCAAGCGAATTGTTCTCGCCCACTTTGCGCTGTATCGGGTTTTCGACCACGATCATTTTGTCTTGTTCGAAAATCC
>JBCNQO010000223.1:0-4588 GCA_039592825.1 Flavobacterium sp. | reverse complement strand
CATTTCTTCAACCCAGATTGTCCTTGCTCGCGCTTCAACATCAAACACGTGAAATCGCTCGTGGCGAAATATTCCGACAAGTTCGATTTTACGATTGTGGTGCTTTCTGAAAAAGGCAAATACAGCGAATCTGACATAAAGGACAAATTCGGTCTCGACCTTAAAATATCTTTCGACGAATCAATCGCCAGCAAATGCGGTGTGATCTCGACGCCACAGGCCGTGATTCTCGATGCTAAAAACCAACTTTTCTTTAAAGGCAATTACAACAAGGCGCGTTATTGCACAGACGTCAAGAGCGACTACGCGAGAATGGCAATAGATTCTTTGCTCGAAAACAAAGCCGATCCGAAATTCAGCAAATTGGCCCACGTGGCTTATGGCTGTTCTTTGCCTTCGGATAAAACCTGCCGTAAAAACTGACGCATGACAGACATCACAGCACCATCTGGAAAGGAAATCGCGCACGCCACGGGCTTCGAGGACGAGATCAAGTCCAAAAGCGACCGTTTGGTGAATTATTTCCTTATGGCTTTTTTCGCCACCGGGCTTATGCTCGCGCCGGTTTACGACACCTGGAACGTGGCTTTAGGTATCGGGCTTCCGCTTTTGTCGGCTTATTACATCTCTAAATTCCTGTTGCCCGATGCCAAATTGTACCAATATATGCTTGGCGCGGTTCTCGGCCTTTTTATGGCGCAGTTCATTTACCAGATGCACGGCTTGTTCGAGATGCACTTTTTCGCTTTTATAGGAAGTGCGATCCTGATCACCTACCAGAACTGGAAACTCCAGATCCCGATTGCGGCTGTCGTCATCATTCACCACGCGATCTTCGGCTATATGCAATACACGGGAATGGACGAGGTCTATTTTACCCAACTCGATTTCATGGACATAGAGACGTTCGCGATTCACGGCGTGCTGGCTTCGGTGATTTTTGTGCTTTGCGGCGCCTGGTCTTATGACATGAGCAAATACGCCAACCGTCACATCCGTCAGACGTATGAATTGGGGAAACTCCAGAAGAATGAGGAACAGAACAAGCTCTTGAGAAAGACCAATCTCGAGCTGGACAAATTCGTCTACAGCGTTTCTCACGATCTTCGCGCGCCTTTGCTTTCGATGCAAGGAATTGTCGAAATGACTTCGATGTTTACCGAAGAAGAACTGACCAAGAAACACATGGAAATGCTCTCGGAAAGCGTCAAGAAATTGGACACTTTCATTTCGGACATCCACCATTACAGTAGAAATGCGAGGCTTGCCATGAAACTCGAGCCGATCGATTTCGACGAACTGCTTTCGGGCGTGAACCAGCAATTGGCTTACATGAACGGCACGCGTCCGGTGGATATTCAGGTGACTGTAGATAGTACGCACAAGTTCGTTTCGGACAAATACCGCGTGCAGATGGTGATGAACAATCTGGTTTCGAATGCCATCCGTTATCAAAACATCGAAAACGAGAATCCTCACGTGAAAGTTTTGGTCGCCATGTCGCCCGAGCAAGCCACGATTACCGTAAAAGACAACGGAATCGGCATAGACGACGAGAATTACCACAAGATTTTCGACATGTTCTACCGCGTCTCGGACCAATCGAAAGGATCCGGACTCGGGCTTTATATCGTAAAAGAAACAGTAGATGTGCTGCAAGGTTCGATCAGCCTCGAATCGGAACTTGGAAAAGGCACGACCTTCGTGATCAGATTGCCCAACAACCCCGCCTCATAACCTCAAAAAACAACCTACAAATGATCAAAACCAACGACAGACCTTACGATCTCGTACTTTCGGTAGACGACAATGCCATCGATCGCTACATTTGCTCCACAATTGTCAAGAAGTTCAATTTCGCCAAGCGCGTGCTCGAGTTCGACATGGCAACCAAGGCGCTCGACTATCTGAAGGAAAACGCCCACATTCCCGAAAACATCCCGCAGATCATTTTCCTGGACATCAACATGCCGGGAATGAATGGTTTTGAATTCCTCGAAGAAGCCTCGAAACTCTCGAACGTCATCAAGAATACATGTTGTATCGTGATGCTGACCTCATCGCTGAATCCCGATGACAAGGAACGCGCGGCAAAAAGCCCGATCGTGAAGGAATACATCAACAAACCGCTCAACCAAAGTAAACTCGATGAAGTGGAGGAAATTTTCAATAGCCAGTTCAATGGTTGCGGGGAAGTCGCTTGAAAGAGAGATGACAGATAATAGATAGGGCCGGACACTCAAATGTTCGGTTTTTTTACACCGATAGTTCAACACCTCAGCACTAAACTCCGGCACTTTTGTGCTTCGCCACTCGGGCACTCTCGGCACTTTTTGCTACATTTAACGAATGAACTTTTTGGCCCACATCTATCTTTCGGGAGAAGACGACCTGATCAAAATAGGCAACTTTATGGCCGACGGCGTGCGCGGACGCGATTACGAGAAAATGCACCCGCAGATCCAGAAAGGCATTCTGCTGCATAGATTCATCGACACTTATACCGACAATCATCCGGTTTTCAGGCAAAGTACAAAGCGACTTCACGAGCGCTATCACCATTATTCGGGCGTGATCGTCGATGTGGTTTACGACCATTTCCTCGCCAGGAATTGGGCGAAGTATTCAGATGAACCTCTTGCGGATTTCGTGGACCGATTTTATGATTCCCTTGGCACTTACCACGACCTGCTCAACGAGAAAACGCAAGGAATGGCGCCTTATATGATCCGCTCGAACTGGCTTTACAATTACCAGTTTAAAGACGGTATCGCCAGAATCCTTTACCAGATGGACCAACGCACACGCAACAATTCCAAAATGCAGTTCGCCATTGAGGAATTGACCGAATTCTACGAAGATTTTGAGCGAGAGTTCACCGAATTTTTCGAGGATTTGAGAAAGAACGCCAAAGAAAAACGCGACTCGTTATGAACACCAAGCGTTTGGGGCAAACTCTGCTTTTAACACTGCTTCTGCTACTCTTTCAGAATGGTTTCGGACAAAAAGCGATGGTCGTCTCTGCCAAGAAAGAAGCTTCGGACATTGGTCTCGAGGTCATGAAAAACGGCGGGAATGCATTCGATGCCATGATCGCGACTCAATTGGCACTTACGGTTGCCTATCCTTATGCTGGCAACATTTCTGGTGGCGGTTTCATGGTTTACAGAAAAGCCAATGGGGAAACGGGAACGCTCGACTTTCGCGAAGTGGCGCCAAAAGCGGCAAACAAGGACATGTTTCTGGACAAGGAAGGAAACGTAATTGCCGGAAAAAGCACAGAAACCGCATTCTCGGTTGGCGTTCCGGGTTCTGTGGCCGCGATTTTTGATGTCCATAAAAAGTTCGGAACTGTTGCTTTGGATAAACTCATTGCGCCATCGATCGCTTTGGCCGAAAAAGGCATCGTACTTTCCGAGAAAGACATCGCCCACATCAAAGGCAATCAAGCCGACATTATTCGTTTGAACGGAACACAGACGATTTACGCTCAAAGCTACAAAGCCGGCGACGTGATCAGATTTCCGGCTTTGGCCGAGACGTTGAAGCGGCTTTCGAAAAACGGTCGGGACGAGTTCAGAACCGGAGAATCGGCCAAGAAACTTATCGGATACATCCAGAAAAAAGGTGGTATCATGACCTTGGAAGATCTGTCCGATTACAAAACGGTCTGGCGAAAGCCAATCGCCTTCCGATACAAAAACCTCAACATCATCACGATGGCTCCGCCAAGCAGCGGCGGGATTTGCCTGGCCCAGATTTTTGGGATGATCGAGAATTATGA
Organism: Flavobacterium sp.; assembly: GCA_039592825.1. Classification (GTDB taxonomy): domain Bacteria; phylum Bacteroidota; class Bacteroidia; order Flavobacteriales; family Flavobacteriaceae; genus Flavobacterium. Next base: position 804 of record JBCNQO010000223.1, on the reverse strand, counting down.
CCTCAAGAAACTCGGACACAATTCCGAAAAGTACATTCAACTTTTGACCGAAGCCGAAAGACGTTCGTATGCCGACCGCAACCATTTTCTGGGCGATCCTGACTTTATGAAAATTCCTGAAAAGGAACTTCTTGACAAGAAATACCTGAAGCAACGCATGAAGTCGTTCAGCTTCAACAAAGCCACGCCTTCGAGCGAAGTTTCCCACGGCGAAATCGCGTTTTCCGAAAGCGACGAAACCACTCATTTCTCGATCGTGGACCAATTCGGGAACGCGGTTTCGGTGACCACTACGCTAAACGGCGCATTCGGATCGAAACTTTATTGCGACGAACTCGGCTTTTTCCTAAACAACGAAATGGACGACTTTTCGGCAAAACCTGGAGTCGCGAACTATTTCGGATTGACGGGAAGCAAGGCCAACGCCATCGCTCCGGGAAAACGCATGCTGAGTTCGATGACTCCCACAATCGTAGAGAAAGACGCCAAACTTTATATGGTTCTGGGATCGCCCGGCGGATCGACGATTATCACATCGGTTTTGCAGACGATTCTAAACGTACACGAATTCGGTATGAGCATGCAACAAGCCGTGGATGCCAAGCGCTTGCACCATCAGTGGTTGCCGGACGCGATAATTGCCGAACCTGGCGCGCTGTCTGACGAAAAAACCAAAAATCTCGAAGCAAAAGGCTATAAAGTCGATGAAAAATTTTGGCCTATCATTGGCAAAGTCGACGCGATTCTGGTCAAAAAAGACAAAACATTGGAAGCTGGCGCAGACAAACGCGGAGACGACGCGGC
>JBCNQO010000222.1:0-4597 GCA_039592825.1 Flavobacterium sp. | reverse complement strand
CTTCGCGGCGCTAAAAATGTGTCCGCTCGAACATTTGGTAGGAAGAACTTTTCGGACCCCGCGCGATCCGAGCCTTGCCCCGTCGGCCAAAGAAACTCCAAATCGAGCGAAAAACGGCATTGCCCGAGACCTAACAAATCTCGAAGATTTGTTAGGTCTGGCACCGAAGTTCGGGGAAAAAACTGGGAGTCGATTACAGAAAATCTGTAAAAAATGTTATGGTTTGGGAAACAAGATTTTGTGGCTGGACAGCGTCGCGAAACCAATTTCAGATCAAAGCCAACACGATGTTTCCGGGAACGAGATTCATTTCGCCAACGCGGAAATTGCGGGAAGATTTTTGCCCTCAAAACCATTCTTTATGCGTGCCCAAAACCTTGAACCCTGAACCTTGCGCCTTGCACCCAACCTAGCCCTCCCGATAGCTATCGGGAGCCGGCGACTAGCCTTTTGCAGGAAAAGACGTGGTTTTCTTGGCTTAAAACAGCGACTCCCGAAGCTTCGGGAGAAGCTCGTTTTAAGCCTTAGAAAAGCCGGCTTTTGCCAGAAAGCTAGTGCCAGGCAGCCGGAAACAGCTTCTAAAAACCTTCCGTATACCTGAAATAGAGGTTTGCGATTACCGCCAACATGATCACGGGAATGAACCACATTCGGAATTTTGTACGCCTGTCGATGTTTTTGTTGCGTAAAATCGTGATTGCCGAATAGCCCAAACCTAAAATAAAAATCACGCCCAAAACCAACGAAACGATCAGGTTTTCTGCAGTGAAAGTGGCGAGCATCAAGCCGATGAATACGAGCGGCAGAAGCGGCAAAAGTTTTTTGAAAGGACCGTTTGAGCGCTCTTCGATTGGTTTCGCGGCAGACAATCTGGCTTCTATTTCGCTGAAATTCTCGAGCTGTTTAGGTACGAGAATCTGGAAACCGTTGCCCGAAACGAGCAGACTTCCTGTGTGCAATCTTTTTATGCTGTCGATCTTTACCGTTGGGATTTCTGCTTCGGGCAGGTTTATTTGGGTACGCGAAATGGCGAATTCGTCTAGTGTGAGTTCGAAGCTCTGGAAGATTTCGGTCTGTTTCCTGATCGTTCGGAAAATCGAAAAGCCAAAAAACACGGCGCTAATGGGAATCACGAACAGCAAAGTGTCTGCGTCTGACTCGTCTTTGGCCGCGTTCAAGCAACTGATCAACATGGCTATGGCGGCCGCGATAATCAGTATCGGCGAGCCTCTGGTGAGGACTTTTCTTTTGATTTCGATCAGTCCTTCGGGCGTAATTCTATGAGTTGTCAAGGTTTTGGATTTGGATGGTTAGATGTGCAGGATTTCGTCTTCTACCAAAAGTTCCTCCCGTCTCATTTTAAGGAAAACCTGAGCCGTCGCGATCACGTCTTTTTCGCAATACGTAATGATGCGGTCGATGTCTTTTTCCTCGTAGAAAACCTGAGCGACCTGGCTTCCGTCTATGTCGCCTTTGGGTGATGGGATTCCGAGGATTTTCGTGAGCAGTTTTAAGGACGTGAAGTGTTTGTAGTCGCCGAATTTCCAGAGTTCGAGTGTGTCCAGATGCGGCACTTCCCAAGGTTTTTTGCCGAACAGGTTGAGTTTTTCGGGCAACTGGATCTCGTTTATGATCATGCGTCGGGCGATGAACGGAATGTCGAATTCCTTGGCATTGTGTCCGCAAAGAATGTGCTGTGGACGCGAGAAATGGTTGCTGAGAAGGTTCGAGAAATCGAGCAGAATCTGTTTTTCTTCTCCAAAAAACGAGGTGACGCGAAAGTTCCTGATGTCGCTTCTCATGGAAAAATATCCGACAGAAATCGTGACGATCTTCCCGAACTCGGCCCAGATTCCGGCTCTTTCGTAAAAGGCTTCGGGCGTGTATTCGTCTTTTCTCTGGTATTGGGTTTTTTGTTCCCACAACAGTTTCATCTCGTCGTCGAGACTGTTGAAATATTGCTCAAAAGGAACGGTTTCGATGTCGAGAAACAGAATGTTCTCCAGTGGAATTTTTTGGATCATGGCGTGTATAATTTAAATTGGCGTGTATTACTTTCTGTGGGAAAGCATTTTATAAGTGTCTTCCAAATATACATAAAAATCTTTGCTGTGATACTCGCCAGGATCATTTACGTTTCCGCGATGGCCAAGGCGCACGATGATAAGATCGTCTTCTGGAACCACGATTACGTATTGTCCTAAATGGCCTCGCATGTAGAAAATCTCTTTGCCATTGAAATCGGCGAGCCACCAACCGTAACCGTAGTGCAAGGTTTCGAGGAATCTCGGCGTGACGCATTTCTTCACGAACGCACTGTCGAGAATCTGCTGGCCGTTCCAGTTTCCTTTTTGCTTGAACAGTTTTCCGAAGCGGGCGAAATCACGGGCATCCGAAGCAATACAGCAAAACGCTTTCACGAGTCCGTCTTTGTGGTCGGTTTGCCACAAGGCGTCGTTTTCAGCTCCCATCGGTTTCCAGAATTTATCCGACACATAACTCGCCAAATCCTGGCCGACGGCTTTTTCGATACACATCGCCAGCAATTGTGTGGCGCCACTCGAGTACTGGAAACTTTGTCCGGGCTCGTATTTTACCTTTAGATTTGTCGTGAAAGTCGCCAGATCACTGTCAAAATACAATTGTGTCGTTTGCGAAAATGGGCTGTAATACTTTTCATCCCAATCGAGTCCCGATGCCATAGAAGCCAAATCGCCAACGGTGAGTTTTTCCGCCAATCCTTGGGAATATTCCGGGAAAAATTTTCCTACTTTGGTGTCTAGACTTTCGATTTCGCCGTCCATGATCGCTTTGCCGAGCGCGGCCGTGACGATAGATTTGGCCATAGAAAACGAGTTCGACTTCGAGTCTTTTTCGTATCCGTCGTAATAACTTTCATACCAAATACTGTCGTTCTTGATGATCATGAAAGCGACCGTACCGATTTTTTCGTGTACGCGTTCTAGCCTTTCCGTAGCTTTCACCGAGTTGTAATCTTTGGCGATTTTCCAAGGCTGCGGATTTGGGCTTTTGGCAATCACGCGATTGTCTGAATGCTCGTAATCGTCGAGATAAGCTGTTTTATGACCATGCAGATACGTTACCCAAACGCCTTTTATGATGTAGGAATTTCCGCTAAGGATAAGAATGCCGCAAACCACGGCAATCAGTAAAGCCAATAGAATCAGAAGTCTTTTCAGGAATTTCATGCGTTAGATTTTGGTGAATTTGAGCGTGTGTCCGGTGACGCCTTTCTTTAACGTTAGTGATTCGGACGAAATTTCAACAATCACAAAAAGTACTGCTTGGTCAGAAAAATCGAGTATCAAAGCCGAATCTTGGTTAGTAAACCGCCATTTTCCCGGCATTTCTATACTTGAGACGTCGACCGACAAATTGCCGTTTTCAGCAAACGAGTAAGTGCCGTTCGGATCGACATTTTTTCCGTCTTCGCGGATGTACTCGACAATTTCCCAAGTTCCGATAAGCTGCGATTTGCTTGCCACTACTGGCTTCGGGAAAGAAATCTTTGCCAAAAGCTGCATCGGTTTTACGCGTTTCATATAAAGCACTTCGCCTTTCCGCGTTTGCACGACCAATTCTTGCTTGCCGATTCTCTGTATTTCCAAAAGCTCGATACGTCCGTAATCGAACCTGATTTCAATGGTTTTCGCGTCGGGCATCGACCAAGTTCCCAAACTGCCTTTGTCTTGTACGTCGTGCTCGCCAACATCCCAACCCGATCTTTTGTCCGAATCGAACTGATACGCGATCTTGAATGTTTTTTGGTCTGTCTCCCATCTTCCCACAATTTCCTTTTCGGCTTGACCGTAAACAGAAAAACACGTCAGAAAAATAAGAAACAGCGCGCGCATTCTTACGAACGTTTTAGCACCATCGAGGCGCGTCCCTGAAAATTGATGGTCATTTCTTTTTCGGAAAAAGCCGTGATAGGAAGATTGATCACTTTGCCTTTGGAAGACGTCATCGCGACCGTTTTCGCAGCTTCGTCATAAGTGTAAGTGCCCGTTTCGGATTTTCCCATCATCGAGAACGTCACTTTTTTGTCAGAGGCAAAATCGAGCGACATGTCCTTGAACATCTCGGCGGCGATCTGTTTGCTTTCTTCGTCAAGATCGGGCACGTCTGCCATGGTCTGGAACGTCCATTTTCCGAGAAGCTGTTTTTCGGTTTGGGCAAAAGCCGACATGGCGAAAAACATAAAAAACAAAAGGGCAATTTTCTTCATTTTGATATTTGGTGTTAGTGTTTATTTGGTCGATAGACGCGTCAAATTTTCTTGAGATGCATCTTGGTCTTGCCGTCCATACTTAGGATAAATTCGGTGTCGTCGAGTTTGTAGATCGGCATTTTTTTGCTCTTGCCTTTGCTGTTCGTCACTTCGACGGTTTTCTCGTCTGGCATTGTCCAGGTGGCACTTTCGGTTTTCCCGAAAAGCGTCAAAGCGGCTTTTTTGTCAGCATTGAACTCAAGTGTGAATTCCTTGAACATGTTTCGCGTCATTTCCTGACCTTCCTCATCGAGATCACCCATGTCCTGAAGGTCTACGAACTTCCATTTCCCGATGATTTTCTTC
>JBCNQO010000221.1:0-4601 GCA_039592825.1 Flavobacterium sp. | reverse complement strand
CTTTTTGAACACGAGAGTAAGCTGCTCGAACCCCAACTTGGCGTTCCGATTGCCAACGAGTACGGCGCATCGGAACTCGAGGTGATCGCTTTCGAGAATCCTGAGGGCGAATGGCTAGTGAATTCCGAAACGATTTTCGTGGAAATTCTCGACGACGACGGAAAAGTGCTCCCGAACGGGAAAGAAGGCCGAATCGTGGTGACGAGTCTCGACAACAAAGCGCATCCTTTCATTCGGTATGACGTTGGCGACCGCGGCATTCTCGACGAAAAAAGCACGTCCAAAAAACCTATTCTAAAGAAACTCGTCGGACGAACGAGCGATTTCGCAATACTTCCGAGCGGCAAAAAACCAGCCGGAATGACGTTTTATTCGCTTACCAAAAAGATTTTCGAAGACGACGGGAATGTGGCCGAATTCGTGATCCGTCAAACGCAGATTGATACATTCGAGGTCGATTATACGTCCGAAAGAGCATTGACGCCAGACGAAGAAAACCGCATCTCGAAAATCATGGCCGACTATCTCGAACCCGGACTGACTTTCATCTACAACCGAAAACCCGCTCTGGAACGAACTTCTGCGGGAAAACTCAAGCAATTCACTTGTTTGGTAAAATTGGAAAACGCGTGACACATTGGTCAGGATTTTTACCTTTGTGCCTCGATCCATCAATCAAAAAACGCAAATGAAAATAACGATCGTTGCCGGCGCGCGCCCGAACTTCATCAAGATTGCCCCGATCATCAAAGCGATCGAAAGCCGCAAGAACGCTGGCGCGGACGTCTCTTTCCGACTCGTTCACACCGGTCAGCATTACGACAAGAATCTTTCGGACACTTTTTTCGAGGAGTTGAACATTCCGCATCCCGACGCGAATCTCGAGGTGAAAAGCGGCTCGCAAGCGGTTCAGACGGCGGCGATCATGGTGGCTTTTGAACAGGAATTGCTGCAAAATCCTACCGATATGGTCTTGGTTGTGGGCGACGTGAATTCGACCATGGCATGCGCGATCGTAGCCAAGAAACTCAATATCAAAGTCACTCACGTCGAAGCAGGAATCCGTTCTGGCGATTGGACGATGCCCGAGGAAATCAACCGGATCGTCACCGATTCTATTACCGATTTTTTCTTTACGACGTCGGTTTCGGCTTCTGAAAACTTGCTGAAATTCGGCGCAGATTCTAATAAAGTCCATTTCGTCGGAAACGTTATGATCGACACTTTGACTCAGAATCTACCTCGCATAAAACAGCCCGATTTCTGGAACGAATTCGGTCTCGAAAACGGGAATTATATCGTCTTGACCTTGCACCGACCGAGCAATGTGGACGAGGAAAAATCGCTTCAGAACCTGCTTTTGGGAATAGACAAACTCGCCGGCGACAAGAAGGTCGTTTTCCCAGTGCATCCACGCACCAAAGCGATTCTGGGCGACGCCGAACTCGATTTCAAGAACATCGTTTACGCCGAACCTCAAGGTTATCTGGCGTTCATGTATCTGATCAAAAACAGTTTTGCGGTGATTACCGATTCTGGCGGCATTTCTGAGGAAACGACCGTTTTGGGAATTCCTTGCTTTACGATGCGGGAAAACACCGAAAGACCTGAAACACAAATGATTGGAACAAATACTTTGGTTGGAATTTCAGTCGAAAACCTGACGAAACACTTTACGGAATTCCTCGAAAACGGGCTTCGCGAACACGGCATTCCCGAACTTTGGGACGGAAAAGCATCCGAAAGAATCATCGACACCTTGCTATCGGAATGGAAGAAATCCTGATCGTTTCCAACTATTATCCGCCCGAAAAAGGCGCGGCCGCGAACCGCATCGAGCAAATGGCGCTCAAGTTGTCGCAACATTACAAAGTTTCGGTGATCTGTCCGCTTGGAAATTATCCCGAAGGCAAACTTTTCGCTCAATACCGCGGCAAATTCTCGGTGACCGAAAACCAAAAAAACGTAGTGGTGAAGCGGCTTTGGATCTATCCGAGCAACTCGAAAAACATCGCAAAACGGCTGCTTTCGATACAATCGTTCTCGACCGTTTTATGGCTAAGATTGCTTTTTGGGAAACTTCCTAAGAAAGTCATCGTGCAATCGCCTCCTTTGCTGCTTTCGTTCATTGCCGTTTTGGCTTTGAAAATCCGAAGAAGAAAAATCATCCTGAACGTTTCGGACTTGTGGCCAATGGCGGCTTTGGAGCTCAAAGTGATGAAACACGGCTCGTTCTCTCACAAATTCGCGTTGTTTCTCGAGAAATTCATCTACAAAAATTCGCATGTCGTTTTGGGACAATCGGAAGAGATTCTGACGCACGTGCGACAGATCGTTCCAAACAAAAACGCACATCTTTACCGCAATTTTCCAGATCACACCGACGCTTTTACTTTTCGCGAAGGCGATGGCAAAATCAAGCTGTTTTACGCCGGATTGCTTGGCGTGGCGCAAGGCGTTCTCGAGTCTTGCCAGAAAATGGATCTGGCCGACACGAATATCGAGTTCCACATTTTTGGAGACGGAGCCGAGAAATCGGACATTGAAAAATACATCGCGAACCATCCAGAAAAGAACATCGTTTTTCATGGAATGGTCGATAGGAAAATGCTGCACAAAAACCTCGAGGAATTCGACATCGCTTATGTTCCGCTGGCGACGAGAATTTACGGTTCGGTGCCTTCGAAGATTTTCGAATATGGCGCTTTGGGAATGCCGATTCTGTATTTTGGCGGTGGCGAAGGCGAAGATATCGTGCGTGAAAACGATTTGGGTTGGGTTGCTTCGGTTGAGAATTTCGGGGAATTGAATTCGGTGCTGAAACAGATTTCGGAAAACGGAAAATCGGCTTTAAGCCCAATGAAAACAAGGATTCTTGAAACGGCCAAGCGCAATTTCAACCTCGATTCCCAACTACAGAAACTGATTTCGGAAAGCGTTTTTTAGTAAGCCTTTTCTTCTCCTTTGAAAATGTTGATCACCGTTTGCAGGATAATCTTGATGTCTAGCAAAAACGACCAGTTCTCGATGTAAAACACGTCGAACTTGATGCGGTTGATCATGTCTTCGTCTGTCTCGATTTCGCCACGGAAGCCGCGAACCTGTGCCAAACCTGTGATTCCGGGTTTTACGTAATGGCGAACCATGTACTTTTTGATGCGCGTTCCGTAGGCTTTATTTTGCGACCACAAGTGCGGACGCGGGCCAACGACCGACATATCGCCAACGAGCACGTTGATGAACTGTGGCAGTTCGTCCATGGAAGTTTTTCTGAGGATGCGTCCGATTTTGGTGACGCGCGGATCGTTCTTCGAAGCTTCTTTTTCTGTGGTCTTGTTCATTTTCATCGATCGGAACTTGTAACAGAAAAACTCGGTTTCGTCAATTCCGGGGCGTCCTTGCTTGAAGAAAACCGGACCTTTTGACTCGAGTTTGATTATCACCGCCAGAATCGGAATAAGCCACGAAAGCACGAAAATGATGATGAATAGCGAGAAAACGATGTCGAAAGTTCGCTTGAAGGCTTTGACTACAGGCTCGTGCAACATCGTGCGCTGGAGCGAAAGTACCGGGAAAAATCCGTAATAATCGATTCGGAGGTTTTTCGAAAAAATCTCTTTGGTGTCTGGAATGAACTTGATCGAGCGCTTGTGTTCGTCGGCGAATTCCACCAAATCCTTGAGCTGTTCGTTCGAGATCTCGTTGAGTGAACAGTAAATCTCGTCAATTCTGTGCTTGAGCACGAAATCTTTGAGTCCGTCGAGTTTCCCTTTAATGTTCTCGTTGGATTTCTTGTCTGAAAAGAATCCGTGGAAACGGTAACCAAAGTCGTTCCGATCTTCGAAAAGTTGCTTGAGACGGATTGCTTCTGGCGTGTAGCCGATGATCACCGCATTCCGGAAATTGCTTCCTGTAATGATTCGGTACTTCTTGAGATAATAGAACAGCGACCACTTGAACACCGTAATGATCCCCATGGCCACGCACATGTACAGCGCGATTGCCTTTCCGCTAAAGATCGTCTCTTTGGCGAATGGGAAAAACGCGATCACGATAAGCAGGAAAAGTACGCCTTGACGCACGAGTTTCGAGAGTATTTCTACCGGAGTCGTGAATCTGTAAACGCCGTAGAACTTGATCAGGAACGCGATTCCTATCCAGGCGATATTCTGGTAGGGAATAAACCAGTGGAAATCGAGATTGAGTTCCCTAAAAAAATAAAACGGAAGCACATTGATCACGGCCAGATCGAGCAAGATGCTGATTGGCCTGATGTACTTGGAATACCTACCCGTTTTTTCCTCGGTCATACTAGTGGATATATCCTGAAAAGTCTTTGTGTTCTTCTTTGAGAAGTTCTTCGGACGAAAGCGACTTGAAATACTCGTAAGTGATTTTCATGCCTTCTGACCTGGAAACTTTAGGTTCCCAACCCAAAAGGTTTTTCGCTTTGGTGATATCAGGCTGACGCTGCATCGGGTCGTTCACCGGCAGGTCTTTGTAAATCACTTTTTGTTGCGTTCCCGTGAGCTTGATGATCTCTTCGGCAAAGTCGCTTATCGTGATCTCGTCTGGATTTCCGATGTTTACCGGAAGCACGT
>JBCNQO010000220.1:0-4611 GCA_039592825.1 Flavobacterium sp. | reverse complement strand
GGATTTTTAGAGATACAGAATACTCCGGACTAATTTGGTTCGGAGTTTTTTGTTTGCAGTAATGTGCTCAGTTCGGTTTCAGACTTTAAAAATGTGCAGACCAACTTTTAACAAAAACGGCAGATTTTCTGTAATGCCCATATTTCTGGAATTCCGAACTTTGCTACTATGGGGAGGGGCTGGTACATCCCTAAAAAAAACCGCGAGCTCCAATTACAGATTTTCTGTAAAAAGTGTTAAAATTTCTTCGAGAAATTCCAGCCCCTAAAAAGGGGTTCGCTGTTGTTACCAATTACCAGTTTGAATTTTGTACCAACTGAACAAAGCGAAGCTTTGAGAAAGTCCGGAGTCCAACCCCTGAACCTTGCACCCTGAACCCTGTACCCATCTAATAGATCAAAAACTCCACGCGGCGATTCCGAGCCCGTCCAACCTCAGTACCATTATCATCAACAGGCTGCGATTTCCCAAAACCAAAAGTCTCGATACGACTGGCCTCGACGTTTTTGGCGACCAGATAATTCGCCACAGACTGCACGCGTTTTAGTGAGATTTTCTGGTTGTAGTCATCGCTTCCTACATTGTCGGTGTGGCCCGAAAGCTTGAGTTTCGTTTCGGGATGCGACGTAAGATACGAGATGATTTCGGCCAATTTGGCTTCGGCTTCGGGCGTGATTTCGGCGCTGTCGAACTTGAAAGAAACGGGTAAAGTGTAAACTTTGTTGGTCTCAAGTTTTTCTTCGGACGGTTTTTCGAGCGCGATTTCTTCGGTAAACTCGCTAACGTCGACAAGATCGATGTAGTAATAACTGTTCGATCCGCTTTGTTTTTGGACGAGCTTTTTCGAAGTGTCGTCATTGCTGTGGAAATTCCCTATAGAGAAAAAACGCTCGTATCCCGACGCCCTGAAAGTGGCCTCAACTAAAGTCCAATCGGTTTTGTCTGACAGGAAATCGCCGTTGCCAACAGCCACGATCTGCACGAATCCGGCATCGGCTTTCCCAACTTGAGACGGCAGAAGCAAACCGCCACTTTTGGCCTTGATCTCATTCTGTGAAAACAAAACCCCAAATCCGTCCACGGCATAATCGGAAATGTCTGAAAGGCTTACCCAGAAAGAGATCTTGTAGACTTTGTTGGCTTCGAGCTGTTTTTCGAGCGTGCCCTGAATGTATTCGCGAGCTCCGGCAGAGGACACAAAAGCGTAAAATCCGGCGTAATTTTTTCCTGATTTTGCAGCTTGCGAGCCAAAAACATTGTCTGGCACGAGCGCTTCACCTTTGCCGCATTCCGAGAAAACATCGCTGGTTCCATAATTCGGAAGCGACCAATAGATGACGTTTTTGTTGAATTGTCCAATGCCTTTCGGACAAAAGTTGAGGTGCTCGAAATCGGGATTTTTCACGAGATTCTGTCCAAAGGAAACGAAAGGTAAAAAGGCGAGTAGGTAGATTTTTTTCATCAGATAAAAAACAAACGCGGGCAATCCGAATTTAGTGTAACCGATGCGACTTCCCAAATCAAATTGAGCTTTTGACCAAACAAAAGTTGAGCTTTTGACCAAAATCAACACGCGATTGTCGCCCGAACTTTGCCTTATCAAAATAACACATCATGAAAAAAGTTTGGTTCATTACAGGAAGTTCAAGAGGACTTGGACGCAAATTGGCCGAAAAAGCGCTCGCATCTGGAGACAAAGTTGCGGCATCGGCCAGAAATATCGAAAGTTTGAAAGAATTGGTTGCCGAATACGGCGAAAACGTGCTCCCGATTGCGCTCGACGTAACCGATTACGACAGGATTCCATCGGTCGTAGCCGAAATCAAGAATCATTTCGGACGCATCGATTACTTGGTAAACAACGCAGGATTCGGGATCACGGGCGCGGCAGAAGCGTTCACGGACGAACAAGTGCGCTCGCAACTCGAAGCAAATTTGAACGCGCCAATCGCCATTACCAGAGCCGTTTTGCCTATCATGCGCGAACAGAGAAGCGGTCACATTTTGCAGGTAAGTTCTATTGGCGGACGCATCGGAAACGCCGGAATCTCGATCTATCAGGCGGCGAAATTCGGTCTTTCGGGCTTTTCCGAAGCTTTAGCCAAAGAAGTCGTGGAAATAGGAGTGAAGGTAACGTCTGTAGAACCGGGCGGTTTCAGAACCGATTGGGCCGGCGAAAGCATGACGTTTGCCAAAGAGATTGAGGGGTACGATCTGGTCAACCAAAGAAAGCAGTTCTTTGAAAGTGGCGCATTCGTGCCAATGGGCGATCCGAAAAAAGCGGCCGAGGCGATTTACTCAATTGCGGGTATCGAAGACGCGCCAGTTCACTTGGTTTTGGGAAGTGATGCTGTTGGTTTGTTGGCAGACGCCGACGAAAAAAGAAAAGCCGAATTCGAGAAATGGCTCAACGTGAGTTTGTCGACAGACGCCTACGGTTCGGTGAATTTTCTCGAGACCGAACAGGGAAAAGCGTATCTCAAGCAGTGATTCCGTATCTTTAAGTCATGGAAGAAGTGCATCTGGAACGCCACGGGCAAATCGCCTATTCGTGTTATACCGAGAAAACGCGTCAGGCAGAAAACGTCGTGGCCATGCACGTTTTCTCTTATGTGGAATCGGGAAGTATCGCGATTGAGGATGTGAACGGCAAACATATTCTGTCGGCGGGCGATTGTGGGTTTTATCCGAAAAATGCCTTGCTCAAATTCACCAAATTGCCCGATTCCGAAAATGGGGAATATCGGTCTTTGTCGATAAGATTGGATGAGAATCGGCTGAAACACCTGTCGGAATCCTATCCGGCCCTGGAAAACCAGAAGTCAGATATGGGAATCACGAATTTCGGCAAAGACAAACTCTTGCAGTTGTTCGCCCAGTCGCTTATCGAATACATCAAGGCTGAACCCAATACCGACGCCGATTTTCTGGAATTGAAGAGGAACGAGATCGCGACACTTTTGCTCAAACGCAAACCCGAATTGGCCAACGTTTTGTTCGATTTCAGCGCTCCGGGCAAGATTCCGCTCGAAGATTTCATGCGCAGGAACTATCACTTCAATTTGCCGCATTCGCAGTTCGCTTACCTTAGCGGACGAAGTCTGGCGTCGTTCAAGCGCGATTTCCAGAAGACTTTTGGTGAATCTCCGGGCAAATGGCTGCAACACACAAGACTCGAGGAAGCCGGACGCCTGATTCGCGAGAAAGGAGCAAAGCCCACAGAAGTTTACCTTGACGTCGGTTTCGAGAACTTATCGCACTTTTCGGATGCGTTCAAAAAGGAATTCGGGGTTTCGCCCTCAAAATACCGCTAATAAAAAAAGCACCTTTTTACGGGTGCTTTTTTCGTGAACTAACTTTTGTAATGAGATTGGTTTAGGACTTTTTCCAGTACTTTTCGATCAAAGCGTCTGTTTCTGCCTTTGGAGTTGTTGGCTTTTTGTCGAACAACGCCATGAAAAGCGATTGGCCTTCTACCTTAGGAAGCAAAGTCAAATCTTTGTTCTCTGCGAAAATCGAAGCCCATTTCGAGCGGACGTTTTTCCACATGCCTTGGTTGGCAGCCCAATATTTGCGGGCTCCGGCGCATTTTGAATCGTCTACTTTCTTGTAGTAGTCGAAGCCTTTTTCTTTGGCGACCAAAGTATTCTGGCCATCGGCAGTTCTTTTGATTTTCACGTTGTCCTGATCGTGGATCCAACCGTCTTTTACGATTTCGTGAGTGTTGGTGCGCTGCAGGATGTTGTAATCGTTGCGGATCGTGTGTTCGCGACGCGGTAGTGGCGCATCGGTAGTGTTTTCCCAGTAGTGGCGTCCGTCAACGTGAACCCAGGTCGCTGTTCCTTCGTAACGAGGCGAATCGTCAACCTGGAAAACGCGTTGTGTCCATTGGCCTTTCACTTTGTCTTTCGGAAGCGTCACGTATTTCCACTTGTTGTCGTTGTTGTATTCGTACAAACGCGTGTTCTCGAATTCCCAATCCTGTCTCCAGTGCTTGATGATCATGGTGTCGCTCACCTGAAGCAAGTGCTGCATCACGATCTTGTTTGGCGTGTCTTCTACCAATTCGACCCATTCGAGGCCTTTTTCGTATTTCGTCGGAGACGCTTTGTAGTCGTCGTTTTTGGCGTACTTGAACGTTTCGGCAAAATTGAACTCGACTTCATAACAGCCACACATCGATTTGATGGCCTTGATGTCTTCCTTCTTTTTGGCGTCTTGAGCGTTGATTCCCAGAGAGAAAATCAGCGAAAGCGATAGTAGAATTCCAGATTTCATAAGGTTGTTTGATTTTTTAACAGTGCAAAAATACTCTTTTTATTTAGAACAATTAAAAATAGCGTTCTATATTTGCACCACAAAATTATCCATACTTAGTCTAAATAAAAATATTTTAGTTGGATTTTTTTGAACCACAAACGACAACCACATGCTTGCCAAAACTTTACGAACCTTATTTTTCATATTCATCGGAACTTCCGCTTTCGCCCAGAACGACACGATCGTGAACGGCGACAAGCTCAAGGAAGTCGTCGTCACCGGACAATACAACCCGCAATCTGTAAAAAAAGCGGTTTATCAGGTAAAAGTGATTTCGCGTCAGGACATAGA
>JBCNQO010000022.1:0-9586 GCA_039592825.1 Flavobacterium sp. | reverse complement strand
GTTGCGCCGGGACAGTTTTATTATTTGCGTTGGACGAGTGAGGACGTAAGCGGAACGGGAGATAGAGATGAGTTTGGTCTGGACGATATCGTGATTTCGGGAACTTACGGACCGGCGGCGCCAGAGATTAATGTAAGAGGCGTTTCGGGCATCACAGTTTTGTCAGGCGACACAACACCAACGGTCGCAGAAGGTACAGATTTCGCGCCAATCGGTTCGCCTTTGTCTACGATCGGCGCAAGCCTTAATACGACTTTCAAGATCGAGAACCTTGGAGGCGCAATTCTCAATGTGAGCAACATTACTATCACGGGTCCGCAAGCCTCAGATTTTACGATATTCCTTCCTACGGGTGCTAATCCGCCAACTGGAGCGATCCAACCGGCAGGAAATCCCATTAACTATCGCGAACTCACGATCAAATTTGACCCAAGCGACGAAGGTTTGAGAAAGGCGAGAGTTACGATTTACAACAACGACTCCGACGAATCGGTTTATTGGTTCGACATTCAGGGTTACGGGATTATCCCTAAACCAGACATCAACGTTAAAGGAAATACGGGCGGAATTTCCAACATCACGAGCGGAAACATGATTCCGGTTGCGGGAAACAATACGCTTTGGGTTGCTGACCAGATAGTGGGTACGAGCGTGGCCAAAGACTACAGGATCCAAAATACGGCCAATATCGCGTCGGTGTTGCAGCTAACCGGAACTCCGGCGGTTCAGATAAGCGGTGCCAATCCAGGCGATTTTGTGGTGACTACACAGCCTTCGCTCTTGAATATTAACGGAGGTTTTTCATCGGTTTTTGTTATCACCTTCACGCCACAAGCCTCGGGAATCAGGACCGCTTTGGTTACGATTCAGAACAACGACCTTATTGCAGATCCGTTTACCGGATTGCCAGAAAGTCCTTATACTTTTTTGGTGCAAGGCAAAGGAGTCGCTCCCGAAATTGACATCACCGGAAATGCGCAACCAATCGTGAGTGGCAGTACGACGCCCACGCTTATCAACCACACATTCTTCGACAACCTCAATATAACAGGCGCGTTTCTCGACAGGACTTACACCGTTAGGAATACGGGAACGACGCCATTGACTATTGGTGCTTTGACGTTAACGGGGGCGAATGCTTCTGAATTCTCGATCATTTCGACTCCAGCCGCAACATTGGCTATAAATGCTACGACGACGTTTACGATCAGGTTCGATCCGTCTTCGGTTGGCGTCAAGAATGCAATTGTGAATCTGGTCAATAACGATTACGACGAAAACCCTTACACTTTTGCCATTCGCGGCAATGGATTGGACTACATTCCGTGTGCATACGGAGTTATCGAAACGATTGCCGTGCAGGATTTCGAGACCGCTCCGGCTACGCCAACATGGGCATATTCGGGAACAGGTTATACTGTTGCCGGAGGAACGGCCTACGGTGTGTCGGGCGATGGCGGAACTTCGGAACGTTTTATAGGAGCCAGAAGCCTTCAGGTCAACAACGCAACTTCTGTAGTGACTTTCAATGCCGTAAACACGTCCCTTTACAGTGATGTGGAATTGGCTCTGCGTCTGGCTTCATTGTCTACAACTGCGGCAGAAGGCAACGACGCGACAGATAAAGTGACGGTGGCTGTTAGCTCGAACGGCGGACTTAGTTGGTCAAACGAATTCGATTTGAGTGGCAATGCCGATGCCAAGTGGAGTTTTGTCTCCGGTTCAGGAATCCTGACTTTGCCTTACGATGGCAATAATGTCATTACAAGTTTCGCGACAGCCACTCCGGGATATGTCACGGCGAACGGCATGGGAACGCTAAGGTTGTCAAATCTGCCAAAGACCACAAACCTGATGGTTCGCGTAACGCTTCTAAACAACAACGCAGCCGAGATTTGGGCAATCGACAATGTAAGTCTTTTCGGAAGAAAGGAAATCACGACTACCTGGCTCGCCTCAAACACTTGGTCGAACGGTGTGCCAACGCAAACCACAAAGGCGATTTTCGACGCGAATTACAATACTTCGTCAGGCAACATCCAGGCTTGTAAATGTCAGGTGAATGCCGGACGCACGATTACGGTCAACAACGGTCAATTCCTGAGTATCGAAAGTGATATCGAGAACGCGGGATCGATTGTGGTGGAAAGCGGTGGAAGTCTCGTGCAGCGAAACGATTTTGCGGCGAACGTGGGCAACATTACAGTAAAGCGTAGCTCAATGCCAATGCGCGCCTACGATTATACGTATTGGTCTTCTCCGGTCACGGGTCAAACGTTGTACAATTTTTCTCCTAACACAAAATCGGATAAATTCTACATCTACAATACTCAGGTTAACAACTGGCAAAATGTGGCTAGCTCGAATATAATGACGCCGGGAGTCGGTTACATCATCAGAGCGCCTCAGAGTTTTACTTCAAGTCCGCAGGTTTTCAACGGCGTTTTCACGGGAGTTCCGAATAACGGATTCGTAACGCCGGCAGTTTACAACTCAACCGGAACGTGGAACCTGATCGGAAATCCTTATCCGTCTGCGGTTAACGCCGATACTTTCCTGCAATTGCCGTCAAATTCGGCATTGTTGACCGGAACACTTTATTTTTGGACGCACAACACGCCAGTAACCAACCTTGTTTACAATTATGGCGATTACGCGGTTTACAACCTTTTGGGAGGAACAGGAACCATGGCGGCGACGAACATAGGGGCAAATATGACTGTTCCCAACGGGAAGATTGCAACAGGCCAAGGTTTCTTTGCGGTCGCCAAAGCCGTAGGAAACGTGACTTTCAATAATAGCATGCGACTTACGGGCAACAATACGACGTTTTTCAGACAGACTTCGTTAGCAAATTCAAGTTCGGTCAATGAAAATCCAACCGAATTGGAGCGCCACAGGATTTGGCTCGACATCTCAAATTCCCAGAATTGGTTCAAGCAGATTTTGGTCGGATACGCTCAAGGTGCGACAGATGAGTTCGATGAAGCCTTCGACGGCCAATTCATCAACGCCGGAAACGATCTGACGTTCTATTCGTTGATTGACGAAGTTGCCGATTCTTTCTCGATTCAGGGACGCGCCTTGCCGTTTGCCGACTCAGACAAGATCAAGCTCGGTTACAAAACTTCAACCGCGGGAAGCCTCACGATTTCTACCGAAGGTTACGACGGCTTGTTCGAAAATCAGGACATTTTCCTCGAAGATCACCTTACGGGAACAATCTACGATTTGAAACAAGGCGGTTACACATTTACGACTGCCGCCGGAACTTTCGACACTCGCTTCGAGTTGCGCTTTACCACAGAACAGCTTTCCACTCCAGATCTTTCGTTGGAGAATGCCATTTCGGTCGCTGTCAACAACCAATCGTTGCAATTGCGCTCTAAAGGTGAGGTTATTGAATCGGTGTCGGTTTATGATATGTTAGGAAGAAGTCTTTACGACAAAAAAGGAATCCAGGCCAATATCTTCTCGATCGACAATTTGTCCAAAAGCCAGCAATCGCTTGTGGTGAAAGTCAAGTTGGCCAACGGTGCTTCGGTGTCCAAAAAAATCATCTACTAAAAAAACACTTCGCAAATAAAAAAGCCCCGACCAAAAATCGGGGCTTTGTCTTATACGGGAATCCCGAGTGAGCGATGCGTTCGAACAACGGCCTGTTCGTTCTTGTAATCGATCCACGATTGACCTTTCCACTTTCTCATGAAATTGTCGTAATGACGCATGAAAAAGATGTTGTAAACCGCTTTCCCGAGATTCGTGAATTCACGCGGAAGCGATCTTAAGCTCATAGAAAATCCCGGAGTGAGATATTTCATGTAATGCCAATAGCCTTCTGGCATGTACAGCATTTCGCCGTGCTTCAGGTCGGTTACCAAACCTTTGGCGTGCTTTAAGGCAGGGAATTTCTCGAGATCGGGATCGTCAAAATCGATGTCTTCTCGGGAAATCAACGCGTGAGGAACTTTGTACAAATAAGGCGTTTGGTCTGGAGCGAACAGCACACAGCGCTTTTTTCCGTGGAAATGGAAGTGAAGGATGTTCGAATAGTCGATGTCGTAATGGATGAAAACTTTGGAATTCTGTCCGCCAAAGAACAGCATCGGCATTTGCTTGATGAGGTTCAATCCCAAATCTGGCCATCTGAAATCGTCTCTAAGTTTCGGAACTTTTTTGACGAGGTTGTAAAGGAAAATCCTGTAGTTCGTAGGCTTTGTTTCGAGCAAATCGATGTAGTCTGACATTTTCATCTTGGCGTGGGCTTCGTTGAATTTGTCTTTGCTCGAAACCGGTCTGTCGTCGTATAAAGGAACGACCTCGTTTCCGGCCAATCCTTTGATGTATTCGAAATGCCATTTTTGGTAGGCTGGCCAATCTTCTGTTAGTTTTTCTATGACGACCGGCTTTTGTTTCTTCACGTAATTATTGTAGAAATCTTCTTTCGAAATGGTTTCTACGCGCTCAATTTGCGTTAGGTCTAGTTGCATATTTTGTGTTGTTATTTAGGTGTGAAATTGGGTAGTTTCCAAAATCACTATTAAAGTTAGCGAGTGTTACGGAATTGTAAAATCGCGTTACTGCCAAACTTTTCACAAAATAATACTGTCAGAATTTGCACTGTTTTTTACTTGTGATGCCAAACTTTAGGGCATAAAAAAAGCTCCCATTTCTGAGAGCTGTATTGTTTAAACCAACTTTTTGCCTGAAGCTTCGAGGTTGCGTTCGATCTTGTGACCAGGTCGCGTCCATTTTGGTTTTTCGCCCAGAGATTCGAATTCTGAATCTTTCGCTTCGACAGTTTGTGGCTGTACTTTTTTGGTAAATGGTTTTTGTGGGATGAGTCCGAGCATTTCGAACATCTTCATGTCTTCGCTAACATCCGGATTCGGAGTTGTAAGCAATTTGTCTCCTGCAAAGATTGAGTTCGCGCCTGCAAAGAAGCACATCGCCTGACCTTCGCGTGACATTCCGGTTCTTCCGGCAGAAAGACGTACCTGAGTTTCTGGCATCACGATTCTTGTCGTAGCCACCATTCGGATCATTTCCCAAATCTCGACCGGTTTTTCGTCTTCCATTGGCGTTCCTTCTACGGCTACCAATGCGTTGATCGGCACAGATTCCGGTTGCGGGTTCAAAGTAGACAAGGCTACGAGCATTCCGGCTCTGTCTTCTATGCTTTCTCCCATTCCGATGATTCCGCCAGAGCAAACCGTTACGTTGGTTTTACGAACGTTTTCGATAGTCTGCAAACGGTCTTCGAAGCCACGTGTAGAAATCACTTCCTTATAGTATTCTTCGGATGTATCGAGATTGTGGTTGTAAGCGTAAAGTCCGGCTTCGGCCAAACGGTGTGCCTGGTTTTCGGTGAGCATCCCGAGTGTGCAGCAAACTTCCATGTCAAGTTTGTTTATGGTACGCACCATTTCGAGAACCTGGTCGAATTCCGGGCCGTCTTTCACGTTTCTCCAGGCCGCGCCCATGCAAACGCGTGACGATCCGCCAGCTTTTGCGCGCAATGCCTGAGCTTTTACGTGGCTCACGGTCATAAGGTCGTTGCCTTCTACGCCCGTATGGTAACGAGCCGCTTGCGGACAATAGCCGCAATCTTCGGGGCATCCGCCTGTTTTGATAGATAATAGGGTAGAAACTTGAACTACGTTAGGATCGTGGTTTTCGCGGTGGATGGAAGCCGCTTCATAAAGCAAGTCCATCAAAGGCTTATTGTAAAGGGCGATGATTTCTTCCTTCGTCCAATCGTGTCTGGTTTGGGTCATAAGGCCTGATTTTGAAAACTTCAAAAGTAGGGAATTCTTTAGAAACAACTGCGAAGACGCTTTCCAAATAGGAAGTTACGCCAAATAAAAAAGCCTGCATGCAAGGTAAATTCTTGAAATGCAGGCCAATTCGTTATGTTTCGGGATTAGTCGACGCGGTTTATCACTTCCACTTTGTCTTTCCAATACTGCATCAAACAGAAAGAAACGATGAGCGAAGCGGCCGAAGATTCAAACAAAAGACCAATACAATACTGCTGAATCGTGAGATCGCCACCTCCAAAGATGAAATTGTCGGCGAGATTCTTGAGGTAAGGCTCGCCACCGTTCATATAAATGTAGGTGAGAAGCGCGGCAATGCTAAGAAAGGCGCCAATCATCGAAGTCGTAATCGCAGACAACAAGTTCGTGTTGTAACCGCGGATTCCGTCGTGATAATTGGCCTTAATGGTTCGGTTGACCCCGTAAATCACAAATAGTATGTTCAGGATACGAAGCCAGAAAATGTGCGAAAGTCCTGCGAGTTCCAGCACTACAAAATAAATTCCGATTCCCAGAAAAATTAGGAAACCGTTGGTGAGTTCTCTGGTGATTTTCATGGTTATGGTTTTTAGTTAAAATGGGGTTTTTGACGCCCTCGGAGTTAGACAAATAGCGTTGTGGTGTCTATCAAATTTAACTAAAAAATTACCGAATTCTCAGCTAATAAATTACTTTAATATAACTTTAATAATGGCGATTGGATTATTTTATCACATTCCAATCCTTGTCGTAAAGCAAGATCCAGTCGTTGTGCCAGAAATAGTCCCATTTGGCTTGGGCAAGGTCGACTTTCGGATCGATCAGTTCGTGGTAGCCTGAATCGTTTACGCCCACTTTTCCCTTAGCATAAATCGCCACATCTTCGCCTTTGTCGGCATATTCTTTCTTGATGCGCTGCGCCATTTGCCAAATAGCATCGGGTTTGGAAGACACCAGATGTTGCTGTTTGTTGCTCAACTTCTGAAGCGAGTAATAAGACTGTTTGTGTGTCTTTTTGTTGACGATTTCAAAGTTGATATAGCCGTATCGTTGCCTCAGCATCATTCTCCAACTCAAACGATGGCCTTCTTCTGTCCATAAAACGTCGCCTTTAATCGCGAAATGCCTTAACGGAAGTAGTATCTGAAGCAAGAAATACGGGATAAAAATGTAGTTGATAAGCGCCGTCTGACGCGGAATTCCAACAGAAAGATCGGCTTCGGGCTTACGTCTGAAGAAAACCCGGCGAATCTTGTCTGGCGGATAGAAAAAGACAATGAAACTCAGTGCGAAAAACGGGAAAATCCCAATCTGCAAAACAATCGAGTTGAAAATATGAAAGATGATCGAACACACGAAAGCGACCGTACGCGTGCGTTTCCACAAAAACAACGGAATCACCACAAAGTCGAAAACCATTCCAGACCAAGCGATGAAAAGGTGGAACCAATGTTTCGAGAATAGATTTTCGGCAAACGGCAAATGGTCGGTTCCCGACAGCAGCAACCGAATGAACGTTCCGTCTACCCAATCTGGCGTCAGTTTGGAAACCGTAGCGAAAAAATACACGATCGCCATCTGTAAAATCATCGCCCACGAAACCCATTTTGGCATCGTGAGTTCGCGCAAATCCTTGTTCCGCCTAACGTCCAAAGAGGCGTAACGATTGGCGGGCAATGTCCACATGATCATGCAAACCAAAAGCAGCAGATAATAATGGTTGTTGTACGATTCCTTCTGCATGAAATAAACGCCGGCCCACATGATCGTAAAGCCCGCGAGCGAAATCTTGTATCGGTAACCGAGCATGACCAAAAGCCCGAAAATGCCCATGACCACGAAGTAAAAGTACATGCCATTGCCCGGAAGCGGTTGCAGCCATTCAAGCCCGATGTGCGAAAAAGTGAACTCGGGTTCAACGAAAATCGTTTTTACCCAACCCGTCAGGATCGCGCCGATAGACTCGGCAAACAACAGGAATCCGAAAAAGATCCGGAACGCGATCAAAGGCGAGTTGTCGATTGGGCGATATAACTTGTCAAGAAAACTCATAGGCTTTCGAAATAGGCAATCGTGGCGAGTTTGTCTTTGGCGATTTCGTCTTTTAGGATTTCGATCGATGCGAATTTTTCCTCATCGCGAAGCCTGTGCAAAATTTCGACTTTTAGTTCTTTTCCGTAAAGATCGCCTTCAAAATCGAGGAAATTCACTTCTACCGACAAATCTTGTCCGTCGACAGTTGGGTTTGTTCCGATGCTCATCATGCCGCGATATTCCACGCCGTCGATCACAGCTTTTGCCACGTAAACGCCAACTTTCGGAATGAGTTTGTAGGATTCGCTCACGTCGAGATTCGCCGTAGGAAAGCCAATGGTTCGCCCAAGCTGTCGGCCTTTGACGACTTTTGCCGTAAGGAAATAATTGTAGCCAAGATATTCATTAGCCTTTTTCATGTCGCCTTGGTTGAGCGCCTCGCGGATCTTGGTCGAACTCACCGAAACTTCGTCGACTTCTTCGGCCGAAAGCTGTTCTACGCCAAATCCGTAGACGTTTCCATATTCGATAAGGTCATCGATCGTGGCCGTGCGATTTCTGCCAAAACGATGGTCGTGCCCTATGATGATCTTTTCGATTTTGCATTGGTCGACCAAAACCGACTTCACGAATTCTTCGGCAGTCAATCTTGAAAAAGCCTTGTCAAACGGATGGATTATGAGGTTATCAAGCCCGATTTCGGCCAGCAAGTCGGCCTTTTCCTCGATCGTATTCAAAAGCCTTATGTCTGAATCCGACTGCAAGACCATGCGCGGATGCGGGAAAAAAGTAAGAACTGCGCTTTCGCAATTCTCGTCTTTCGCCGTTTGTAAAAGTCTGGAAATGATTTTTTTGTGCCCGACGTGTACGCCGTCGAAAGTGCCAAGTGTGAGTATGGTTTTTCCGTTAGGGGAAAAATCCTGTATGGAGTTGAAAATTCTCAAAGCCGATAGTTTGTTACAAATGTAACGGGAGTTCGATTTTGAAACAAAACCGTCGGTCTTTTTTCGGAAATAAATTGAGAAAAATTAGGTAAATGCCTTTGAATCATTGCAAAAACCTCGGCAATGACTTTCGTCAATCGAATAAAATGCTATTTTTGCTTGAATACCGTAATTCAGAAAAAATGAAAAAATCACTACTTATTCTAGCTTTGGCGGCAACTGTTGGGCATGTGAGCGCCCAAAAAGGCACGTCGTGGACTAAAGTTGCGGCGTCTAAGGCTGCTGGCCTTGAACGGATTCGGCAGGTTGGGCCTTCCGATGAACAGAACCTTTACCAGGTCAACGTTGACCTGTTGAAACAAAAGCTGTCTGCAGCTGCCGACCGTCAATCGGGAAATGCTGGTGTTGTTATTCAGTTTCCTAATAAAGAAGGCGTTTTGGAAAGCTACCGCGTTTGGGAGAATTCCAACTTCGAACCGGAATTGCAGGCACAGTTCCCAGATATCCGCGCTTATGTGGGTCAGGGAATTACAGATGCCAGCGCAAGAATCCACTTCAGTCTTAGCCCTGCCGGAGTCCAGACAATGGTAAGACGTTCTGGAATTACGGAGTTTATTGAGCCTTTTACCAAAGATGCTTCGGTTTATGTGGTTTTCAATTCGAAAGATGACCGTCCTGGGCGCCTTCCTTTGGTTTGTACCACAGAAGATGTTCAGCTTACAGATGAATTGTCGAAAAATTCGGCTGTGGCTTTGGCGAACAACGGAAGTTATAAAACGATGCGCCTGGCCATGTCCACAAACGGCGAAT
>JBCNQO010000219.1:0-4614 GCA_039592825.1 Flavobacterium sp. | reverse complement strand
GACTGGAATTGAAGTACGCCGCCGAAAAAGGCCTCAAGATAAAATTGGTCGCCCAGGCGTTCAAGCATTCCGACGGAAATGTAGGCGCTTTCGTGTTGCCAAAATTCGTGTCTGCCGAAGATAGACTTTATAATGTGGACGATGTGTTCAACGGAGTGGTTACCAAGACAAGTTTTGCCGACGAACAATTTTTCGTGGGACGCGGTGCCGGAGCGCATCCAACGGCGAGTGCGGTTTTGAGCGACATATCGGCTTTGACCTACGACTATAAATACGAGTACAAGAAAATCGCGAGAGGTGATGAAGTGAATCTGGCCGAAAATCTCGACCTGAACGTTTTCCTGCGCCACGAAAAGTCCGACGCCGAAAACCTCAAACCGTTTTTCAAGAAAGTATCGGAATCGTACCTGAACGGAGAAGCCGGTTACATCACGGGCACGATCTCGTTCGAAAATCTAAAGAAAGTCCAGAGAGACGAGACGCTTAAGAAGAGTTTTGTGCTTTTGGATATTGTAAGATAGAAGATGATAGACGGATAGGTAATAGACTCTTTTGCCGTAAAAGATCGGTCCAACTAACACGATTCTGTCTATTATCTATCCGTCTATCATCTAAAAGTCTAAAAAATTTTGTTTTTGTTTGGTTAACTTCTGCTCAGGAAGTGACAAACCCCGCTTGTGAGAATGGCGGGGTTTTGTTTTTATTATCAGATGATGGTTGAGTTACTTTTTCCGGATCGAAAAAGTGGCGTCGACGATTTCCTCTTCTCCCGAAGCGTTCTCTAGCGTTCCCGAAAAACTGCCTTCCATGATATCGTCTGTAATATGCGTTTCAGAAGTAAAATCATCGGTTGGAACGAACGTACTATTGCCCGAATGGAATTCCAGGTTCATCACGGAATTTCCAATCTCGAAATCAAGACTGAACCTCGAATTTTGGGCAATTACCGCACTTGAGACCCATTGGTTGTCTTCGTTGAAATATCCGTATGTCCTGTCGGTGATGCGGCACTGCATGCGCGAAGAACCGTTTACGGAAACCGAAAGCCTGTCTGCGGAAGCATCATCGTCAGACTTACAAGCCAGAAGCGAAAGGGCGCAAAAAACGCCAAGTAGATATTTTGTCATCAGTTGCTCGTATTTTTTTTGATGTCGAACGTGCATTCGATGTATTTTTCGGTAGTTCCGTCTGACAGATTACCCGAAAAAACACCTTTGATCCTAGTATCGGAATTCACCGAAACATTCGAATAGAAAACGTCGTTGCTTTGGTAAACCGTGCCTTCGGAAGTGTCTGGAACGAAAACCACGTGTGCAACCACATTGTCGCCAGTTTCGCCCAGCGGAACATCAAAGTTGAGCTGTTCGCCAGTTCTGTCGGCGTAAACCAACACCGCTTCTACTCCATCGGCATTCAAATCCTGGGAAGTTTCGGCAAAAAACGGACGCTGCACGCCATCGGACGTAAGATACAATTCCACTTTGGCCGCGTCGTCTGAACTTGAACAACCCGCAAAAACGGCAACAGCCAGAAACAAAAACAACTTTTTCATATAGGGATTTTAGGATATGACGCCAGATCCGACCAATTCATCATCGATGTACCAAGTCGCAAACTGGCCTTCGGTAATAGCCGACTGCGCTTCTTCGAACGAAATGTACATTCCGGTCTCGAACTGGTGCAAAGTGGCTTTCTGCAAAGGCTGGCGATAGCGGATGCGCACCATAACATCTTTGGTCTCATTCTCGTTCAAACGTAGATCTTCGCGAACCCAATGCACTTCGTCCTTGCGGATAAAAAGCGCTTTTCGGAACAAGCCCGGATGCGATTGCCCCATTCCGGTGTAGATCGCGTTCGATTCCACATCTGTGGCTATGATGAACAACGGCTCTTTCGTACCGCCTACATTGAGTCCTTTTCGCTGGCCGATCGTATAGAAATGCGCTCCCACGTGTTTTCCTACAGCTTTTCCCATTTCGGGTTTGTAAGGAATGTTGTGAGACGCGAATTCCAGTTCGGCTTCGAGCGAATCGAATTGTGGTTTGTCTTCGGAATAGATGTTCGAAGTTTCGTCTATTTGGTAAATCACGCCGTCTTTGGGTTGCAACTGCTGCTGAAGAAATTCCGGCAGACGCACTTTCCCTATGAAACACAAACCTTGGGAATCTTTCTTTTCGGCTGTGACCAATTCCATTTCGGCCGCGATTTTTCTTACTTCGGACTTTTGCAGTTCGCCTATCGGAAACAACGCTTTCGACAATTGCTCTTGCGTCAGCTGACACAAAAAGTACGATTGGTCTTTGTTGTTGTCTTTGCCCGAAAGCAAGCTATAAACTGTTTTCCCGTCGATTTCCTGTTCCGATTTACGGCAATAGTGACCCGTTGCCACGAAATCGGCACCAAGTGAAAGCGCGATTTTCATGAACACGTCGAACTTGATCTCGCGGTTGCACAAAACGTCCGGATTCGGCGTTCTGCCCTTTTCGTATTCGGCGAACATATAGTCTACGATTCGCTCTTTGTATTGTTCCGACAAATCGATCGTCTGGAACGGAATCCCGAGTTTCTCGGCCACCAAAAGCGCATCATTGCTGTCTTCAAGCCACGGACACTCGTTAGAGATCGTGACGCCTTCGTCATGCCAGTTCTTCATGAAAAGCCCGATGACCTCGTAACCTTGCTGCTGCAAAAGATACGCGGCCACACTCGAATCGACTCCGCCTGATAATCCTACTACTACTCTTTTCATTTTTTTAATTGATAATTGACAATGGATAATTGATAATTAAAACGTTGACTAAAAACAGGACGTTCTGCCCTGATTGTCAATTTTCAATTATCAATTGTCAATTTGAATCCGCAAAATTACTAAAAATCTTTCCTCGGTGGCAATTTCTGGAATTTGCGCTGTAGCGGATACTTTTCCTTTTTGTCGAGCTTGCCGTTTTTGTAGAATTCCCAAAAGCCTTTTTTCTCGCCGTTCTCGTATCTGCCTTTCGAGGCGAACGTTCCGTCTGGGTTGCGATAGACCGCTTCTCCCTGCTCTTTCCCGTTGGCGAAATTCACGTCCTCGAGCACTACATTGTCTTTGTTTTCGGCGTATTTCTTGTAATTGCCGTTTTTGACGCCATTGGAATAATTCGTCACTTCGGCCAACTGCCCGTTTTTGTAGAACACTTTTCTTTCGCCGTTTAGCTTTCCGTTCTTATAATTCTCGAGCGTCATCAACTCCGGAGAATTCTCGTGATAGTACTTCCACTCGCCTTCGTATTGCTTGTTGACGAGTTTTCCTTCGCTTACTTTATTTCCTTTCTGATTGAAAAAAGTGTTATAGACAGTGCCGTCTGAGCGGAATTCACGCGTGGCGATAAGCGTTCCGGCTTTGGTGTCGTCAAAGAACTTGAACGTGCCGGTTTCTTTTCCGTGATCGAAAGCGCCTTCGTAACGCGGACGCTTCGATTCTTCGTAAACGCCTTTCCAAAGCCCGTGCTTCTTGCCGTCGGAATCGTTCTTGTTGACGTCTTGGGCAAAAGCCGAAACCGAAGTGACACAAAAGATAAAAAAGAGGCGACTCAAGATTCTCATAAGATGGATTTTGGGTTTAGATAGATAACTGAAATGGCGCAAATTTATTTTACCGACGCAAAGGTAACGACTCCTTCGGATCAAATGTCAAAATCCAAATTCCAAATCTCAAATTCCAAAACCCAAAAGAGTTCCAACGCAAGACATTCGACTTTTACCATTCACCTCGAGCCTCGCACCCTGAACCTTGTACCTTTTAGCAAAATTTTATTCCACCGATTGCGTTAAAATGATAGATTTGCGAAAAATAACTCTAACATTTAATGCTATGAAAAAAATGATTTCCCTAAAGAACATTTTCCTTGCCATGGTAGCATCGGCTACTTTGGTCTCTTGCGGAGATGACGACAAAGGAGGTTCGAATTACCAGAATCTTTACGAAACGGCAAACACCAACGGACTTACGACATTCGTTGCCGCTGCCCAATTGGCGGGCGTGAGCGAAAAACTCACAGGGAGCCAAAAGTACACGGTTTTCGGACCGACCAATAGCGCCTTCGACGAATACTTGTTGCAAAACGGTTACGCAAGCATCAATGCGGTTCCTGTGTCATTGCTTCGCGAGATTGTCCTGAACCACCTCATTGCAGGTGATAATGTAGGATTTGAACTCACTACGGGTTACAAAAGAACACAGGCGCATTCACCGGCTTCCGCATCAAGTGGATTGGCGCTTTTCGTCAATGTGGATTCGAACATCAGACTCAATGGAGTTGCCACGGTAACCACAGGCGACATAAGAGCCTCGAACGGCAGAATCCATTTGGTTGACAAAGTGATTCCACTGGCAACCGTTTTCCAGCATCTTCAGGCAAATCCGGAACTTTCTTCGTTCACCGCCGCTTTGCAGACCAATCCGGCTTCCCAATTCGCGACCACATTGAACGGAAACGGAAGCACTTCGCCATTTACGGTGTTAGCGCCTACCAACACCGGAATGAACAACATCCTGAATTCGCTTGATGTAGACAACTTCAACGAAATCCCAGAAGCGAATCTGCAGAAATTGCTTTCGTACCACATTTTGGG
>JBCNQO010000218.1:0-4633 GCA_039592825.1 Flavobacterium sp. | reverse complement strand
GCCACTTTTACGCCGTTGTCTTCGAAAACTTTGTCGGTTTCGCCCAGTTCTTTGTCGAACTTCAAAACGTATTCAAGACCAGAGCAGCCGCCACTTTTCACGCCTACGCGCACATAGTCGTTGGTTGCATCGTATCCGTCCTCGGTCATGAGTTGGATCACTTTCGTTCTTGCGGAATCAGAAACTTTTATCATGATATCTCTAATTTTTGGTTATTTCTCAGGACAGCTGTCAAATCGGGCTCTCAACCTTCTGAAAATCAAACTTGTCGCCTCGAATCGCATCCGGCTCGACCGGAATCCGTCCAAAGAATGCGCAAAGATAGTCCAAAACTTTGTTTTCCCTAAACGTGCCAACATTTTTATAACGAATCGGGCGATAGAAATCGGCAATGGTTTCGGGTTTCCACAAACGAATCGTTACATTTGCGTTTCACATCTTCTAATTTTTTCCGAAAAATGAAATTGTATCCGATTGAAGCCGGGAATTTCAAGCTCGACGGAGGCGCCATGTTCGGCGTAGTACCGAAAACCATCTGGAACAAGACCAATCCCGCAGATTCCAACAACCTCATCGACATTGCCGCGCGCTGCCTTTTGATCGAAGATGGCAACCGACTGATTCTCATAGACACGGGAATGGGAAACAAGCAATCTGACAAATTCTTTGGCTATTACTCGCTTTGGGGCGACCATTCCATAGAAAAATCTTTGGCCAAATACGGTTTTTCCAAAGACGATATCACAGACGTTTTTATGACCCATTTGCATTTTGACCATTGCGGCGGATCGATCGTTTGGAACAAAGACCGAACGGGTTACGAACCAGCTTTCAAAAACGCGAAATTCTGGACGAACGAAAACCATTGGGAATGGGCGACGAAACCGAATGCTCGTGAAAAAGCGTCGTTTTTGTCGGAAAATCTGCTTCCGATGCAGGAAAGCGGCCAATTAAACTTTCTGGCGAATCCGCAGTCTGACTTTCAAGCGACTTCTGAACTCGGTTTCGGGATTTATTACGTGGACGGACATACCGAGAAAATGATGGTTCCGTACATCGATTACAACGGAAAAACGATTGCTTTCGCGGCCGATCTTATCCCGACCGCCGGACACATTCCGGTGAATTACGTGATGGGTTACGACACGCGCCCGCTTTTGACGATGCCCGAAAAAAACAAGTTTCTCACCGATGCTTTGGCCGACAATTTCTATATTGTATTGGAACACGACGCTCACAACCAAATTATTACGGTCGAACAAACAGAGCGCGGCATACGATTGAAAGACACATTCACCTGCGAAGAAATCTTCTGACATAACAACAACGACATGAATAAAAACTTCTCAAAAACCCTTTCGGCTCTTGCGATTGCGGCACTTTTCGCCACTTTCGACGCATCGGCACAAGTTTCTGCCAAAAAAGCAACGGCCAAGAAAAAACCTATTGCAGAAAACGACCTCAAGCGTTGGAGCGACCTCGATCTTGAAAAAGACACCGTTGCCGGAATGAGCGTCGATCGCGCCTACAAAGAATTGCTCAAGAACAAGAAAAGCACGACGGTGATCGTGGGCGTCGTAGATTCCGGAGTCGACATCGACCACGAAGATTTGAAAGGCAAAATCTGGACGAACAAAAAAGAGATTCCAGGAAACGGCATAGACGACGACAAAAACGGTTATGTGGACGACGTTCACGGCTGGAATTTTTTGGGTGACGCTGTCGCGGAAACCTTGGAAATCACGCGTCAGGTGAAAAAAGCCGATCCGAATTCGCCGGGCTATGCCGCCATGAAAGCCGATTTCGACAAACAATACAAATCGGCACAAAAGAGCTTGAAGTCGAGCGAAGACATGGAAAAAGCGATCGCCGGAATCCGCAAGGAATTGGGCAAGAACGATTTCACGGCAGACGACCTGAAGAACTTTACCCCAAAAGACACTTTGGTCACGCGCCTCAAACCTCGCGTTGTCACGATTCTGGGTAGAGTAAAACCAGAAGATCTCGACAAATTCGTGGCCAGTTCCAAAGAGCGCGCGGAATCTCAGGTGAAAGTGACCTTGAACGTCGACTACAACGAAAGGATCAAAATGGACGATCCGGATAATTTCGCCAAGAAAAGCTATGGAAACAACGTAGTTTACGGCCCAGACAAAAAATCAACGACACACGGGACGCACGTCGCCGGAATCATCGCCCAGATCCGCGGCAATGAAAAAGGCGGAGACGGAGTGGCCGAAAACGTGTTGATCATGCCGGTAAGAACCGTTCCGAACGGTGACGAATACGACAAAGACGTGGCGCTTTCGATCCGTTATGCGGTCGACAACGGCGCAAAAGTCATCAACGGAAGTTTCGGAAAAAAATATTCCCCACATCCTGAATGGGTTTGGGATGCCATGAAATATGCCGCGAGCAAAGACGTACTTATCGTGATGGCCGCCGGAAACAGTGGCGAAGACGTCGATTTGGCCGAAAACCTGCACTATCCGGTAGATTTCGACACGAAAGACAAAAAAGAAGTCGCCGACAATGTGATTACCGTGGGCGCATCGAATTCCAACTACAACGACAATCTCGTGGCCGTTTTCTCGAACTACGGAAAAACGAATGTAGACGTTTTCTCGCCGGGAACGCGCATTTATGCCACGACTCCAGAAAACAACTACGCTTTCTTGCAAGGAACGTCTATGGCCGCGCCGAACGTGGCCGGAGTTGCCGCTTTGATCCGTTCGTATTATCCGAAACTGTCGGCTGCTCAAGTCAAGAAAATCCTTATGGATTCGGGCGTGAAACCAGAGATTTCGGTAATGCTAGGAAACAAAGGCGACAAACGCGCTTTTTCAGAAGCAAGCCGCAGTGGCGGAATCGTGAATGCCTACAACGCTATTTTGATGGCCGAGAAGATGTCCAAAAAGTAAAACACGTCACAACTTTCTGTTAATCGCCTAATCGGTTGTAACGAAAGACGATACTTTTAGACCCATTTTCTCAATTAACTAAGATTCAGAAACATTAAAAACATGAGATTATACACTCCTTATGTCGCAACGGCTCTCGTCGCGGCTATGCTTACCGGATGTGGCACTACCAAAAAAGTGGC
Organism: Flavobacterium sp.; assembly: GCA_039592825.1. Classification (GTDB taxonomy): domain Bacteria; phylum Bacteroidota; class Bacteroidia; order Flavobacteriales; family Flavobacteriaceae; genus Flavobacterium. The sequence continues at coordinate 1,530 of JBCNQO010000218.1, read as the reverse complement.
CGTAAGTCCTATCACAGCTTCTACCGTTATCACGGCCAAAAAAGGCCAGCTTGCCGAACCGGCTTTGCAGCGTTGGAGCGACCTTGATCCCGTAAAAGATTCGATTCCAGGAATGAGCGTAGACCGCGCTTACGCCGAATTGCTGCAAGGCAAAAAAGGCCAGAAAGTCGTGGTTGGCGTAATCGATTCTGGTGTCGATATCGATCACGAAGATTTGCAGGGAATGATTTGGACGAATCCGAAAGAGATCGCCGGAAACGGAATCGACGACGACCAAAATGGTTACGTAGACGACGTTCACGGATGGAACTTTTTGGGAGACTCAAACGACGAAAACCTCGAATTGACGCGTATCCTGAAAAAAGGCGACGACGGATCGGCCGAGTACAAAAAGATGAAAGCGGCTTACGACGACGAATATCAGCAAGCGCTTGCTGGAAAACAGCAGGTAGACTTCATTTTCGCGGCGAATCAGCAGATCAAGACGCATCTGAAAAAGGACAATTACACTTTGGATGAACTGAAAGCGATTTCAACTTCAGACGCCAACCTGAACCGCAGCAAAATGGTCATGATGAGCGTAATCCAGCAAGTCGGACCAAACTTCAACGAAGACTTGAACGACTACAAAAAACAGGTTTTCGATCAACTCAACTACCAATTGAACCTCGAGTTCAACGGACGCAAAGTCGTGGGTGACAATCCAGAAGACTTGACCGACAAGAACTACGGAAACAACCGCGTTTATGCTCCTAACAAGGAAGATTCGATGCACGGAACGCACGTAGCGGGAATCATCGCCCAGGTTCGTGGCAACGGAAAAGGTGGAGACGGCGTTTCTACGACTGCCGAAATCATGTCGATCCGTGCGGTTCCGAACGGTGACGAGTACGACAAAGACATCGCTTTGGCAATCCGCTACGCAGTTGACAACGGCGCGAAAGTCATCAACGGAAGTTTCGGAAAAAGTTATTCACCGCACAAACAATGGGTTTACGACGCCATCAAATACGCAGCCAGCAAAGACGTTCTAATCGTTCACGCTGCCGGTAACGACGGAAAAGACCTTGACGATCCCACGAACGCGAATTTCCCGAACGATTCAGACGATTCAGGAGCGACCGAATTTGCAGATAACGTGCTTACGATCGGCGCTTTGAACAACACTTACAACCAAGGTTTGGTAGCCGGTTTCTCGAACTACGGACAGAAAAACGTAGACATTTTCTCGCCAGGTTCCAAAATCTACGCGACGGTTCCGAACAACAAATACAAGTACGAGCAAGGAACGTCTATGGCGGCTCCGAACGCGGCTGGTGTAGCGGCTTTGATCCGTTCTTACTACCCGAAACTTTCGGCGGCTCAAGTCAAGAAAATCATCATGGATTCTGGTGTTCCGGTAACTTTCGAAGTCGTTTTGGGCGACAAGGAAGAAAAGCGTCCGTTCACCAATGCGAGCGTTTCTGGCAAAATGGTCAACGCTTACAACGCCTTGATCATGGCCGAGCAAATGTCAAAATAATCTGAACT
>JBCNQO010000217.1:0-4652 GCA_039592825.1 Flavobacterium sp. | reverse complement strand
GACGTTTCTATGGACGTCAAAACCTACAAGTACAAAGGCAAACAGACGCTCGAGTACACCAACAATTCACCCGATACGCTGCGTCGCGTGTTCTATCACCTTTACAACAACGCCTTCCAGCCGGGAAGCGAGATGGACGCGAGAATCCAGTCGATCAAAGATCCGGACGGTCGTATGGTGACCAAAACCAAAGGCGCCGACGGAAAAGACATCGTAAAAAGTCGCATCGCCGCTTTGAAACCAGACGAGATCGGCTATCTCAAGATCAACAATTTCAAGCAAGATGGCGCTTCCGCGGATGCAAAAACCGTGGGAACAATCCTCGAAGTGACGTTGGCCAAGCCGATTCTTCCGCACTCAAAATCGACTTTTACTCTGGATTTTGACGGACAAGTTCCGGTTCAGATCCGCCGTTCGGGCCGAAACAATTCCGAAGGCGTCGACCTTTCTATGGCACAATGGTATCCGAAACTGGCCGAATACGACTTCGAAGGTTGGCACACCGATCCTTACATCGCCCGTGAATTCCACGGCGTTTGGGGCAATTTCGACGTAAAGATCACAATCGACAAGGAATATGTTCTGGGCGGAACCGGTTATCTGCAAAACCCGAACGAGATCGGTCACGGCTATGAAGACAAAGGCACGAAAGTCGAATATCCGAAAAAAGCAAAAACACTTACGTGGCATTTCGTGGCGCCAATGGTGCACGATTTCACGTGGGCAGCCGATACCGACTACAACCACGACGTTTACGACGGACCAAATGGCGTAAAACTGCACTTTTTGTGGCTTGACAATCCGCAGTTCAACCAGAACTGGAAAGATTTGCAGCCTGCGACGGCTCAGTTGATGGACATTTACAACAAAATCGTAGGCAATTATCCTTACAAGCAATATTCGGTGATTCAAGGCGGCGACGGCGGAATGGAATATGCGATGTGTACGCTGATTCTGGGAACAGGAAAATTCGACGGGCTTTTGGGCGTCACGGCTCACGAGATGGCGCATTCGTGGTTTCAGCATGTTCTCGCTTCGAACGAGAGCAAACACGGCTGGATGGACGAAGGTTTCACGTCTTTCCTAGAAGATTACGGACTTAACGAGATCGCTTCGAAAAAGGTTGAGAATCCTTGGGCTGGCGCTTACCGCGGATACGCTTCTATGGCAAATTCCGGATTCGAGCAGCCGCAATCTACACATGCCGACCGTTTTGACCAGAACCGCGTTTATAGCATCACGTCTTACAGCAAAGGCGAGGTTTTCTTGTCGCAGCTCATTTACGTGATAGGGAAAGACGCGCTGTTCAAGGCTTTGAAGCGTTATTATGCCGATTTCAAGTTCAAGCATCCAACTCCGAACGACATCAAACGCGAGGCAGAAAAGACTTCGGGCGCGATTCTCGATTGGTATTTGGTAGATTGGACCGAAACCACGAACACCATCGACTATGGAATCAAAGCCGTAAACGAAACGGCCGAGTCGACTTCGGTGACACTCGAAAGAATCGGACGAATGCCAATGCCTATTGACCTCATCGTGGAATTCGAGAACGGCACAAAAGAGTATTTTTATATTCCGTTGCGTCAGATGAGCTACGAGAAACCAAGTCCTTACCCGAGCTTGAAACGCACGGTTTTGCAAGATTGGGCTTGGGCAATGCCGACTTATGAGTTCAAGATTCCGACCAAATCTGGAAAAGTCAAAAATATCCAGATCGATCCGAGCGGACTTATGGCCGACGTGAAACCGGAAAACAACAGTTGGAAGAAATAACTTTCGATTTTATATTTTAGAGCGGGCTTTCGGGCTCGCTTTTTTATTGGTACTATGACGAAAAAATCCCTTCTTGCGCTGACTTTCGTGGCTTTTGCGGCCTGTCAGCAATCGGCGAAGACCGAAAACACAGACGAGATTAAAACCGAAAAACTCCAAACCGACGACTGCCAAACGCTGCTGAAAGTGCTAGCGCGCCAATCGGGACTAAATTTGAAGCCGTACGAGACGTTTTACACAAGAATCGAGTCGGTTAGCAACGATGAGGTCACGATTCAGGTTTTTGTAGAAAATGAGGTCGAAAACGAGCAAAAGAACGAGAGCACGATTGCCTGGCTCAGACTCGTTCCGTCGGAAAAACTTTTGCTGGACGTTACCGCCGATCCGGAAAATCCGAAGAAAATGCACCTCGAACCGACGCTTTTTGACCAATTGGTGAAAGTTTGCCAAATCGAAATTCCGAAAAAACCCGAAAACGAAGACGACGGCATGACCTCGCGCGAGGACGCGATTCTCAACAACCTCAGCATTCACGAGGCTTACAGCTTGTTCATCGTTTCAAAGGAATTCGAGGATGCGAAACTGCTTCTGCCCTATTTGCCCAAAAATGACACTATCGTGAAAGTGGGCGAAAATGGCCTGATCGACATCGAATACAAAATGCCGAAAGACGCGATTTTTATGACCTTGAACTACGAAGGCGGCGTTACCGAGATCAATTTTCAGCAAGACGGGAAAAATGTTCGCAGGCAGATCGTGCTTTCTGCCGATTAAAAAGTGGAATTTCACCAATTTTCTTCGAAAAAATTCGCCTTCAAATCTTCGGTTCAACTTTAACAAAAAGTACAGACCCGAGAGCTTGCTCGAACTGTATGGAGCGAAGCATAATAAAAATCTGTAATCGGAATCTGTTTTTTCGGCCGAACTTTGTAAGACCTAACAGTTCTGTTAGAACTGTTAGGTCTTACAGCCCAAAAAATTGATGTGGAATTGTAGTGGAAAAGATGTGCGAATGATGCGTCAGCGAACCCTACATTTCGAATACCCAAAAGCAAAAAACCCTTCCGGATATTCTCCAGAAGGGTTTCCTTTTTTCAGGTGTGCCAAAAAATCGGCTTTTCCCTGAACTGCGCCTGAAATTCGATCTCAGGACTTCGTGTTGTGTTGTTGTTGAGTTGTAGTAGTTATCCGCTTTTTCCCAGCAGTTGTTTCTTCAACCTGCGGATATCGCTTATATCTTTTAACCAATTTCCTTGATGTAAAGTTAAGCCAGCTTTCTGCATTTTGCGTTTCAGCTTTTTATCCAAGATTTACACGATTTTCATTTCAAGAAAACGCCCACGGATTCGTTGCGGTTCCAAAGGGCGTTTTTCTCAAAAATGGTTGTCACACATTCCTTATTTTGTCGAGGCCGGAACAGCTTTTTTCTCTGTCGTGGTCGTCTCGGTTTTCGTAGCTGGGCTAGTTGCGGTAGCCGGAGTTTGTGACGAAGTGGTTGTGGTTGTTGTCTGAGTTGCCTTTTTCGCCTCTGGAGTGGCCGACGTAGAAGTCGTTGCAGCCGGAGTCGCTGTCGTTGTCTCAGTTTTCGTGGTTTTGGTTTCTTTCTTGGCTTCTTGGGCAGATGCGAAAGCTCCCGTTAGAAGCATAGCGCAGAAAATTACTTTTTTCATGATAGTGTATTTTGTGTTGTCTCTTTGGACTGATAAAAACAACATCAGTGCCGTTACTGATTGACTTGTCGGAAATGCCTTATCGGAAACCCATAAGACCTTGATTTTCAGTTGACATTATTTTATTTCCGACACATAAAACCCTATGAATCATCAAACTGAAAACTGTGGAAATCTGTGGAAGCACTGTAGAAATTTCCCCGAAAAACCTGTAGAACCATTTCCCGACGCACTTTCGTACTTTTGCGGCCATGGCGTTCACGTACCCAAAATCTGAAAAACTCAAAAGCCGAACCATCATCGGGAAACTTTTCTCCGAAGGCAAATCGGTTTCGAAATTCCCGTTGCGCCTGGTTTACGTTGAAAATCCCGATGCTACAGAAGCAATCCAGATTGGCGTTTCGGTCTCAAAGCGCCATTTCAAGAAAGCCGTCGACCGCAACATCTTCAAGCGGCAATTGCGTGAAGCCTATCGTCTGAACAAACACATTCTGACCGGAAATCTCGACAAGCCTTATGCGTTCATGCTGCTTTACCAAACCAAAGACAGGCTTTCGCACGAGGAAATAATGTCCAAAACCGTCGCTTTGTTCGAAAAATTCAATGCACGCGATCTCCCCAAACCCGAAGTGAATCCGTAACATACTTTTTTTCAGATTGTTTCCGTTCTAGGTAAAACCTCACCAATGAAAACAATCTTTACAATTTTGCTTTCGACCGTTATTTTGGTCGGATGCAATAAAAATTCCGAGCCTTCCGACAATGCTTATCGCGCTTCCGCGGACGTGACCACAGAAGAAGTCGCAGCGGTAGAAGAAGTCACACAAGGCGACCAAGATTCGCCGGCAATGGCCGCAATGGTAACGCTTCCTGAGAAAAAACCTGCTTGGAACCAAAGTCAGAAAATCATCCGTTCGGCCAACCTCAAATTCCAAACCGACGACCTTTCCAAAACCAACGAAACCATTGCCGCGGCGGTGAAAAAATTCGGCGGTTATCTGCAAAACGACAGCGAATCCAAAGAATACAGTCAGGTTTCCCGGAACATTCTCGTGCGCATTCCGTCCCAGAATTTCGATGCCTTTTTAAAACAAATCTCCGAAGGAGTCGATTTTTTTGACGAAAAAAACATCACTTCCCAAGACGTCACGGCCGAATACGTAGACAACGAATCGCGAGTAAAAACCCAAAAAGTGCTAGAAAACC
>JBCNQO010000216.1:0-4655 GCA_039592825.1 Flavobacterium sp. | reverse complement strand
GCAAAAAGACGGTTTACAAGCCGATTCCGCGTGATCGTGACCAGGCTTTCTCGAAACCCGACGGTGCTTTGCTGTCAATCCTGATGAACATTCCGGCTTTGCGTCACATGAAGAAATTCGACGAAGATTTCCGTTCGCCAAAATGGACGAACCGCACGGGTTATCCGCTAGATCTGGCGTTTGTGCCAAAAGCCGATGAAAACGATTGGGCCGAACAGGCAAAATGGATCGTCGAAAATCTAACCGATGCCGAAATCGACGCGGCTTTCAAGGTGATTCCGACCGAAGTTCAGGACGAAACCATAGAAACGATCAAGTCGCAACTCAAAAGTCGCAAAAAGGATTTGGAAGCTTTTGTGCGTAAATATTACAAAAATGTGCTTTTGCGAAAAGTGCTTATCGTCGGAACAGAAAAAAAGGACAAATTCGTGATCACGCGTTCGGGCAAGCAAACCAAAGTGGAAGTTTTCCGTCTCAAGAAAGAAGGCGAAATTGACCAGACTTTCGATAAAACCTACACTTGCAGCGAAACCAAAGAGATTTGGGTTTACGGTTTGGGCGATGAAGATATCATTGAAGTGAAAGGAAAAGGTCGCATCAAACTGCGTCTTTTGGGCGGAAAAGACAATGACAAATATTCGGTAGAACACGGAAATCGCGTGCATATTTACGATTTCAAGTCACAAAACAACGATCTGGCGCAGGCCAAAAGTGCTTGCAAAACCATTTCAGACGATTACACACTCAATTCCTATGATTTCAAAAAGCCGGTTTACAACGTTTTGGCCGGTTTCCCGATGCTTGGTTTTAACCCGGACGACGGCGTGAAAATAGGAGCGGTCGTGAATTATACGGTTTTTGGTTTTGACCGCGATCCGTTTACGCAAAAGCACAGTTTGGGCGCGAATTACTATTTTGCCACGAGCGGTTTCGAGCTCAATTACAAAGGAGTTTTCCCGAAGACGATCGGCAATTGGAGTTTGGTTCTTGAAGGCCGGTTCACGAGCCCGAATTTTAGCCAGAACTTCTTTGGATTCGGGAACGAGACGCCAAATTTTGACGACGACGACAATTTAGGTTTGGACTACAATCGCGTGAAAATACGCACGCTCAAAGCCGCACCGAGTTTGCAGTGGAAGGGCGAGCAAGGCGCGTCGGCCAAGATTCAGGCGAGCTACGAACAGGTTTCGGTAGACGATACTTTCGGACGTTTTATTTCGTTACCGGGAGTTGTGAATCCAGACGTTTTCGGTCATAAGAATTTTGCAGACGTGAACGCCGAATATCGCTTTGACAATTACGACAACAACTCACTGCCGACGCTTGGTTTCTCGTTCTCTGTTTTGGGCGGCTACAAAGTGAATCTCGACGATACGAAACGCGATTTGCCTTATGCCGAAACCGGAATTGGCATTACCTACAAACTTTCGCCAAGCGGAAAATTCGTGTTGGCGACCGCGGCCAAAGCCAAATTCTTGTTTAACGACGAATACGAATTTTTTCAGGCTGTGACCGTTGGTGGCGACAATGACGTGCGCGGATTCAGAAACCAAAGATTTTCGGGTCAGCGCGCTTTTTACCAAACTACGGATCTGCGCTGGAATATTGGCAAGTTCAAAACGGCTGTGATTCCTATGAGTTACGGGATTTTGGGCGGTTTCGACTACGGACGCGTGTGGCTCGACGATGATTCGTCAGACAAATGGCACAATACTTTTGGTGGCGGCTTTTTCATCAATGGCGTGAATCTGGTCACAGCGAGAGTTTCGTACTTCTATTCGAGCGACGGAGCCAGAGTTTTTGCCGGTTTAGGGTTTGGCTTCTGACAATTTGAGTTTGTAGACTTTTCCGCCGATCTTTTTGGTTTTCTCGTCGGTAATCAGGATTTCGTCGTTCGACAAAAATCCCAAACCTTCTTTTTGCGAAGAATGGTGCAGTTCGATGGTTTTGGCTTTTCCGTCAAGGAAATTGTCCGACTTGAAATCGGTGAACAAGAACACGTTTTCTCCCGTCAACAAAGCGACCTTTGTTCCGTCTGGGCTAATGTCTGCGGCCGTTACCGCGCATCTGTTGAACTTTCCGCAAGTTTGGAATTCGCCTATTTTCTGGGCCGCGAAATCGCCGGGTTTGTTCGGGATTTTGTACAGGAAAGTCGTTCCGTCAAAGTTCGAGCTTCTGTTTTTGGTGAACAAGTAGAAAAATCCGTCTTTCTCAAAGAACGCTTCACAATCGTAGAAACGCTGGCTTTTTTTGGGCGGAAATTCGGTTTGTTCCGGATAATGGAAGTTCGTTTTCTGGGAAATTCCGGCTTCGGTTTTTTGCAGATTCGAAGCATCGAGTTTGTAAATGACGAGATCTTTGCGCTCGTTGTCATTATTCCCGAAATCGCCAATGTAAAGATTTCCGCTTTCGTCTGAAGTCAATTCTTCCCAATCGTTGTTCTTGACTTGGGAAATAAAAGTCTCGTGCAGCTTTTTTCCGTCAAGGCCAACCTGATAAATTATCGCTTTATTTCCGTGGTCTTCTGTGGTCCAGATTTTGCCGTCGATCACTTCACAAGCTGAATTTTCTTCAAGGTCTGAAGGCAAGTCGGCCAACGTTTCCAATTTCGATTCCTGGGCGCATCCGACGCAAAAAATAAACAGGGAAAGGGATAGTTTCTTCATTCCATAAAAGTAAACAAACCTTAAAAACCGCGTGCCGATTTCACAAAGTATTGGCAACACGCTAACAAGGGCGCGTTTGAACAATCGGTAATTTTAGGAAACAACTAAAAACAACTCGACTATGATTACGCAAATCAATAATGTGCCAGACAATATCGTCGCTTTCAGATCGTCTGGAGAAGTGACGCAAGACGATTTTGAGACGGTTTTCCCGAAAGTGGAAGAACTTGTTGAAAGAACCGGGAAGCTCAATTATTTGCTCGAACTCGAGAATTCACCGGCAGACTTTACCGCTGGCGCATGGCTTCAGGACGCGCTTTTGGGTTTGAAGAACATCACGAAATGGAATCGGGCCGCGATCGTTACGGATTCTGAACAGGTTCGAGCTTTCACGGATGCTTTCAGTAAAGTTATGCCGGGCGAGTTCCGCGGGTTTTCTAAGGACGAATTTGACAATGCCGTAGATTGGGTTTCCGAGAAAACGATCTGATGTGTTTTTAACAACCTGAAATTCAAATTCTGTAACGATTTCAAGCCGATTTTAGGTAACTTAAGGGTTCGTAAAAGTCTCATTTAAAACGCCCTGGTCATGAAATCTGAAAAATTACTCAACAGTTTGGTCAAGCTGACCCAAAAATCGTCTGAAAACGAATTCGACAGCGAGTACGACAAAGTGACGCTAAAGCGCAAAATCTACCTTCGCAACCTGATGAAAACCAACAGGATGTGTCTCAAGAATAACAACATCAACACACTATTACTCTTTTGATTATGATACCGAATAAAGATTATACCAACGATTTGAACAACCTCGAAAGCGATAACCAGGAATCTCGCAATTTGAAGGAACATAACAATGAACCGATTGAGGCATCTGACCTCGACAACGGAAATGGAGACGATTTCAAATTTTCGTCTCCCGATAAATATCTGTCAATGGAGCAGAAAGGCGTGCAATTCACTCCAGATTCCGATCCTATGGCGATGAATCCCGACAACATAGAATATCGTCAGCACGGGCAATTGAGCGAAGAATATGACCTGAACAACAGAAACAGCCGCAATGCCGAAGCGTTTGGTCAGGACGAATACATGCTTCGCGACAATATCGATCTTGACGAAGACCAATCGCAGTCGATCTCGTCGGACGAAGACATTGATACGAACGAGCACAACGACGGTCTATAAAAGCAAACTTCTATTCACGAAAAAGCCGCAATCTCGAAAGTTGCGGCTTTTTCTTTGGGGAAAAGTTGTGTTGGGATAGGTTATGTTTATGCAGAGTAAATGGATTTCATCTGGAGTTGTTCAAAGTTGAATTGGGATTCGGTTTCTTCGGATAGACATTGCTTCAGATAACTCGCGGTTTGTTCCTGTTTGAGCAATTTGGCATAGCCGAGCATTTTCTCGTAAACCGAAATCTCATGGTGCACGATTCTTTTGCAAGCCACAGAAATCGCTTCGTCACGGAGGATTCCAATAGGTTGTAAAGTGGATACTTTCGCGCCGTCTACCAAAGCTTCCATAAGTTCGTATCTCGAGGTCATGGCGCGTTCTTCGAGCAATCCGAAAATGTGCAGTAATCTGTCAATTTGGTGTTCGGTGACTTTTTTGTGCGATTGAATCGCGAGAATCAGTTCGTAGGAAGTAGCCGATTTTTCCAATTCCGGAAGTAAATCGAGCAAGGCTTTTTCTGCCCAATAGCGCTTTTGGAGCTCTTCGTCCAATCGGCTGGAAATTTCGGGTAAGGAAACCGGAATGTGAAAGAAATTCTGGGTAGTGTTGTTGTTTTCAATAGGCATATCAACTGCATTTTCGGTTCTTTCCAAATTTGATGAAATATGTCCGAAAGTGTTTTACACGAATCCCATGTCAACTTGCAAAATATAATGTAATAAAAAGATTATCAGTTAATTGCTTGTTACAGAAACATTCTTAAGACCAACATACAGTCGTAGACGCGGACGTAAAATTGCCCAACATTTCTCG
>JBCNQO010000215.1:0-4655 GCA_039592825.1 Flavobacterium sp. | reverse complement strand
CTTACAGCGAATTAAGCAACAGCTTCAGTCTTATCGATAACTACCTGGCCTCTGTAGTACATTTTGCCTTCATGCCAGTAAGCTCTGTGGTACAAGTGAGCCTCGCCAGTTACAGGGCAAGTAGCGATTGTAGCAACAGTTGCTTTATAGTGTGTTCTTCTCTTGTCTCTTCTGGTTTTGGAAACCTTTCTCTTAGGATGTGCCATTTTATTCTTTTACTTTTTATCCGTTAACAGTGACTTTAATTTATCCCAACGTGGGTCGGTATTTTCTTCTTTCTTTTCGTCTTTGACGTCTTTTTTCTTTTGGGTTACTTTCATCTCGTTGAGCCTGTCGAGTGCTTCCGACTGTAACGTTCCATCCTTAACTCCCGGATGTACACGTTTTTGCGGAACCGACAAAGCGATCATCTCATATATATATTGAGAGATATCAACCTGATGTTCGCCATGCGGAATCACCAACAATTCTTCATTGTCGTTGTTGAATTCCTCCCCGAACTGAACGATCAGCTCCATCTTTCCTTTTATCGGAAGATCGAACATTTCACCAGTCAAGTCGCAAGGAACGTGAACCGTACCTTTGTGCTTGAAACTCAACTCGAGCATGGTCGTCTTCTTGTTAAGCACCACATTCACAGTGATGTCGCAAGATTCGAACTCGTCGTAACCAAATTCGTCAAAGAACTTTTTATCAATCTGATACTCAAATTGGTGCTTTCCTAATTTCAATCCCGCGAACGAAATCAAAAATTCATTCAACTGTTTCATCATCACGCAATTTGCCCCGAATTCGGGTGGGCAAAGATAAAAAATATTTAAATAAACAAAAGACTTAATTGCCTTTTTTTGATTCAAGGCTCTTTTCCTTGATTTTCAAAGGGTTTTTCGAGATTTCCGAATATACCGAACGCGAGTGGAAAATGTCGATTGCCATGTAAACTGCCTCTGCAAATGAACTGTGATCAGCAATTCCTTTTCCGGCTATGTCGTATGCCGTTCCATGATCAGGAGACGTACGGATTTTGTCCAAACCAGCCGTATAATTCACGCCTTTCCCAAAAGAAAGCGTCTTAAACGGAATCAAACCCTGATCGTGATATGTCGCAATCACCGCATCGAACTTCTCGTATTGGCCGCTTCCGAAGAAACCGTCGGCGGGATATGGCCCAAAAACCATCGTGCCTTGCTCGAACATTTTCTTGATGACCGGTTTCAGTATCGCATCGTCCTCTTTTCCGATAACGCCATTGTCGCCCGCGTGAGGATTCAATCCCAAAACGGCGATTTTCGGTTTGTTAATACCAAAATCCTGCGTAAGCGACTTCTTGATCGTCTCGATTTTCTTTTTTACGAGATTTTCCGTCAGATGCGAAGCGACCTGATTCACCGGAACGTGATCGGTCAAAAGCCCGACCCTAAGCCCGTCCTGAACCATAAACATCAAAGCATCGCCTTCGAGTTCCTGATTGAGGTAATCGGTATGGCCCGGAAACTTGAATTCGTCCGACTGAATGTTGTATTTATTGATTGGAGCCGTCACCAAAACATCGACTTTACCCTCTTTTAAGGCCAAAACCGCAGCGGTAAACGACTTGATCGCATACTCGCCCACTTTTGGATCGTTGGTTCCGAAATTCAGATCGACCGGTTCCTTCCAAACGTTCATTACGTTGATCTTACCCGTGACTACCTGATCGAGGCTGTCGATTCCATGAAGCGTCGATTGCGACTCGAAAGTCTTTTTCACGAATGACAGAATCTTGACGTTGGCAAAAATCACCGGCGTACAAAGCTCGAGCATGCGCGAATCTTCAAAGGTCTTGAGCACGACTTCGGGTCCGATGCCGTTCAGGTCTCCAATTGATATTCCGACTACTATGTTTTCTGCTTTTCTGGTCATTTCCCAACGGATTTTATTCGCTAATTTTGAGGGCAAATTTAGAAAATAAAAGCCAATGTTTACGGGAATCATAGAAACGTTAGGCGTCGTCAAGCGCATTGAGCACGATGGCGACAACCTCAACGTGACCATCACATCGAGTTTCACGAACGAACTCAAAATAGACCAAAGCGTGTCCCACAACGGGATTTGCCTTACGGTCGTCTCCATATCCGAAAGCGATTACGTCGTGACCGCGATCCACGAAACCATTCTGAAAACCAATATAGGCGAATGGAAAGAAGGAGACGAGGTGAATCTTGAAAGAGGAATGAAACTGGGCGACCGCCTCGACGGACACATTGTACAAGGCCACGTCGACCAAACCGCGGTATGCGTCGCAGCAGAAGAAGGCAACGGCAGCTGGGAATACCGTTTTTCATACGATCAGGAACTCAACAACATCACTATCGAGAAAGGTTCGATAACCGTTAACGGAGTGAGCCTCACTGTCGTTGACTCTCAGCCAGGAGAATTCAGCGTCGCGATTATCCCTTACACTTACGAACACACCAATTTCAAGCATTTCGTTTTAGGGACGAGAATCAACCTGGAATTCGATGTTGTAGGAAAGTACATCACCAGACTTTACGGCTTACGCCAACCGAACTAAAAGAAAAAGCCCGGGTTTAAACTCGGGCTTTTTTATTTCTTGTTTGATGTATCTTATAAAATGCGAACGCTGAAGCTGCAACTGCCAATGCGAAAATGCCACTATCGATAGGCAAACCGGGAGGAACCGGCCCAGGACCCGGAGGCGAAGGCGGTGGCGGATTGTTCGATGCGGCTAGAGAAAAGCCCGCAACTATCACTGCTGCAAGCGTGAACGCCGCAACAGAAGTTACTGTAAGAATCGTTTTTGGGACAATTTTCATAGGCCGTAAAAGTAAATAAAAAATCTTTTTAGCAAAATTTTTCGGCAAATAAATTAAATTCTTGCACAAAATCCAAGATTAATCTCCTAAAGCAGATATTAATCAACGGAATTAACAATTTGTTGTCATAAAATGAACGTTTCCGCAATTTTGCGAGTGCAAATGTACAACTTACAATTCAACACTAAAGCATTCTGACACATATTAACGTACAATCCAACAATTTAGTTTTATTACCGTTTGAAAATGTGGAATTTATTGAATTCCTGGAACCGTAATTGAATTTGTTGCAATTTTAACGAATGTTCATCAAACTGCCGTTGCGGTTTCCCGTAAATTTAAGACAGAATTTTCAAGCCATGTCAGACAGAATCCGGGAAAAACTATCCATACTCGCAGACGCCGCCAAGTACGATGTTTCCTGTTCTTCGAGTGGAGGCAACCGCAAAAACTCGAACAAAGGTCTGGGCGACAGCAGCGCTTCCGGCATCTGCCACACGTACACCGAAGACGGCCGCTGTGTATCACTTCTTAAAATCCTGCTCACCAACCATTGCATTTACGACTGTGCTTTCTGTGTTTCGAGAAAGAGCAACGACGTAAAGCGCGCGGCATTTACCGTAGAAGAAGTGGTCGATCTCACGATGAGTTTCTACCGCCGCAACTATATTGAAGGACTTTTCCTAAGTTCCGGAATCTTCAAGAACGCCGATTTCACGATGGAACGTTTGGTTCGGATCGTAAAAACCTTACGCATCGAACACCGTTTCAACGGATATATCCATTTAAAAACGATTCCCGGCGCAAGTCAGGAATTGCTTACAGAAGCCGGATTGTATGCCGACCGAATGAGCATTAACCTCGAAATGCCGACCGAAGCCGGACTCAAACTGTTGGCTCCCGATAAATCGCACGATGAAGTCAAGAAGCCACTAGGATTTATCCAGAACAGCATCGTTCAATTCAAGGACGAGAAAAAGCTCATCAGAAGCACACCAAAGTTCGTTCCCGCCGGCCAAAGCACACAAATGGTGATTGGCGCCACGCCCGAATCAGACATGGAAATCATGTACAGCGCCGACGCCTATTACAAGAATTTCGACCTGAAACGCGTGTATTATTCGGGCTATATTCCAATAAGCTACGATTCGCGAATGCCCGTAATTGGCACGCAACCGCCGCTTTTGCGCGAAAACCGCTTGTATCAGACCGATTGGTTGATGCGTTTCTACGGATTCGATGTCAAGGAACTTTTGAACGCGAACAATCCTTCGCTCGATGTTGATATTGATCCAAAACTCTCGTGGGCGTTGCGCAACATGGACCAATTCCCGGTAGACGTGAATACGGCCGACTATAAAATGATCATGCGTATTCCCGGCATTGGCGTAGGTTCGGCCAACAAAATCGTTCAGGCAAGAAAATTCGGGCGGCTGCGTTCGGACCAACTCCAGAAAATGGGAATCGCGTGGAATCGCGCCAAGCACTTCCTGAGATGTGCCGACAGCGTTTTCCAATTGAACACACCCGAATCTTTCAAGGTCAAATCTGTTATTTTGTCTGAAATGAACAGCAAATATCTCAAGGTGGCCCAAAACCAATTGTCGCTTTTCTAAATGACGACTTTCGTATTCGACGGCACTCTCGAAGGCTTGCTCACGGCGGTTTTCGAGTTTTATGAACTCAAGCCGAAAGCGGTAAAACTGGAAAGCGCCCAATATTTCCAACCGAATTTTCTTGACGAAGTTCACGAGGTTGTTTCGGACGAAACCAAGTCACGACGCGTCTGGGAAGGTTTCAAAAAGAAAGTTTCCCCAGATTGGCAGCGCAAGTTCTATT
>JBCNQO010000214.1:0-4656 GCA_039592825.1 Flavobacterium sp. | reverse complement strand
TGAAACTGCCTTTCGGAACCATGATCTTCGCATTCGTGGGCTATTTCGTGGGCGGCTATTTCCTTTACAGCTCGTTCTACGCCGCGATAGGAGCCGCAGTAGACAGCGAAACCGATTCCCAGCAATTCATGTTCCCGATCATCATGCCACTTATTTTGGGCGTGTACATTGGCGTAGTCACGGTCATAAACGATCCGCACGGAACCGTCGCCACGACTTTCTCGATGATTCCGCTAACGTCTCCGATCGTGATGCTTATGCGAATTCCGTTTGGCGTGCCTTGGTGGCAAATCGCATTGTCAATGGCAATCCTGTTCGCAACCTTCTTCGGAGTCGTATGGTTCGCCGCCAAAATCTACCGCATCGGAATCTTGATGTATGGCAAAAAACCTACTTGGAAGGAGATGTTTAAGTGGATGAAGTATTCTGGATAAAGGTTCGGGGTGCAAGGCGCATGGTTCAGGGTTCAGGGGTTGAACGGACAGTTATGCGGCACAATCTTGATTCTTGATTCTTGATTCTTGATTCTTGATTCTTGATTCTTGTTTTGGCGTGCCGTCAGCCGGGAAACTCCGGTTGAAAAAACAACAATTGGGTCGGCTGCCGTCGGGCTTTCGCCACTCGCTTTTTTGCATCCAAAATCTTCCTTTGCCACAAAAGGTAGCGGGCAAAAAGAGCTCAAACAAAGGCGAGAATCCCTCACGCGAAGTTAGCACTGCGATAGCCTTAGCGTGATTTCAACCGCGAATTCCGGTAAATCGAGAGAAGTCCAGATCTGTGTAAATCCAGGAGCGAAGCGAAAAATCCGTGACCCGAACAACGCGAACTGGCCGAAGGCAAAATCCGTGAAAATCCGTGAATCCGTGGCAAAAAAAACGGACGAAGTCCGCACGCTATTGTGTACTTACATTAGTTGTTGCGCAATGAGCGACAAACAACGAACAACAACTTTTCGTTTTGACAAACACTTAACGCCCAATTTTGGCAGAACTTTTGTAAATTCCCCAAGAAGGTTCCTTCCCGAAGTTTCGGGACGCTCGGAACTCTCGAACCCATTTTCAAATTACCTCATTTTCAAATAAATGTCCAAAATACTCCTAATAGAAGACGAAGCCGCAATCCGCCGCGTACTGGGCAAAATCCTGTCCGAAGAAAGCGACACCTATAAAGTCGAAGAAGCCGAAGACGGCGTGCAAGGTCTCGAGAAAATAAAAGCCAACGACTACGACCTGGTTTTGTGCGACATCAAAATGCCCAAAATGGACGGCGTGGAACTGCTCGAAGCCGTAAAAAAGATCAAGCCCGAAATCCCGATGGTCATGATCTCGGGTCACGGCGACATGGAAACCGCGATTCACGCCATGAAGCTCGGCGCGTTCGACTTTATCTCGAAACCGCCAGATCTGAACCGTTTGCTCAACACGGTGAGAAACGCGCTCGACAAAAAGCAACTCGTGGTCGAAAACAAGATCCTCAAGAAGAAAGTCTCGAAAAACTACGAGATGATCGGCGTTTCCGAGCCTATCGAGCACATCAAGCAAATGATCGAGAAAGTCGCGCCAACCGAAGCCCGCGTGTTGGTAACCGGCCCAAACGGAACCGGAAAAGAACTCGTCGCCCACCAATTGCACGAAAAAAGCGAACGTGCCGGCGCGCCACTTATCGAGGTGAACTGCGCCGCGATTCCGTCGGAACTTATCGAGAGTGAACTTTTCGGTCACGTAAAAGGTGCTTTTACCTCGGCAGTGAAAGACCGCGCAGGCAAGTTCGAAGCCGCAGACAAAGGCACGATTTTCCTCGACGAGATCGGCGACATGAGTTTGTCGGCACAAGCCAAGGTTTTGCGCGCGCTTCAGGAAAACAAGATTTCTCGCGTTGGTGACGAAAAGGAAATCAAGGTCGACGTACGTGTGATCGCCGCGACAAACAAAGACCTGAAACAAGAAATTGCAGAAGGTCGTTTCCGCGAAGATTTATATCACCGTTTGGCCGTAATCCTCATAAAAGTTCCGGCGCTGAACGACAGAAGAGATGACATTCCGTTGCTCATCGAACATTTCGCGTCCAAAATAGGTGAGGAACAAGGCAAGGAAACCAAGCGTTTTTCGGCATCGGCACTAAAACTCTTGCAGGAATACGATTGGACGGGAAATATCCGCGAACTGCGCAACGTCGTAGAACGCCTTATCATTCTGGGAGGAAGCGAGATTTCCGAGACAGACGTAAAACTATTCGCCAGTAAATAAAGCCAGACTAAGGTTTGGGATGAATCTATGCTTAGAATTTTCAAGAACAAAGATCCGCAAATCAACTCTTACGAGGATTTCTGGAATTGGTTTTCAGACAACGAGAAAACCTTTTTCAAAGTGCTCAAAAGTCACGATGAGGTAGAAAAGAACTTTCTCGACAAGGTTTTTTTCCAGCTCAACAAGATCAACAACGCCATTTTTTTGATGGCCGGAATGCACGACAGCGAAACGGCCGAGGTGATTTTTTCGCCAGACGGATCGATCAAGAATGTCGTCTTCACCGAAGAATTGGTCAATGCCGCGCCTTCGCTCAAACGTTGGCAATTCACGGCTTTGAAGCCCGCAACGTTCGAAGCGAGCATCGATTTCGACGGACACATTTTCTCGAGACGCGACCTATCATTCGTCGTAAATCAAAACGAGAATCGCCCAGACGAGATCGATCTTTCGGTGATTTACGCCGGAATAAACGAGTCGAACGCAAGCTCGGTCACGAACGGCATTTACATTTTCCTCGACAATTTCCTGGGCGAACTCAACGCGATCACGATGCTCGATTCGGTTCAGGTGATTGCTGAACCCGAAGCCTGGGCAGAGATTATTCCAATGGAAAAACTCAAGGATTATCTGGTTTGGCGAGAAAAGGAATTCGTAGAAAAATACGACGGAACACGCAGAAATACTGAGGAAGATGCTTACGCCACATTCCAGTCGCAACTCGAAGACGGCACGCCATTGGTCGCGCTGTTCAACACCGATTTGCTCGAATGGGACGCGAAAGCCTCGCATCCGTGGATCGTCCGGATCGAAATCGCTTACAATGGCGAAGATTACAACGGAATGCCAGACACGGGCGAATACGCTTTGATCAACGAACTCGAGCAAGCGTTAATGGATAAATTGCTCGACGCCGACGGCTATTTGAACGTTGGGCGCGAAACGGGCGACAATTCGTGCGAAATTTACTTTGCTTGCAAGGAATTCCGCGAATCTTCTAAGATAGTTTCGGAAGTTTTGACCAACTTTGGCAACGTTCTCGAGGTGGACTATCACATCTACAAAGACAAGTACTGGCAATCGCTCGACCGTTTCCGCTTTGCCGAAGACGCCGAAGATCTGGGCGACGACGATGAAGATGAAGACGATTTTTCGCAGGACGACGATTTCAATAACAATTAGAATGCAACTCAAAAAGATAAATCCAAACCTGCAACAGGCGCTAATCGAGGCCGGACTTCCCGAAGCCAACGAATTGGTAGCCGACACTTTTTCAACGATAAAAAGCGGTGCCGACTGCGTGATCTCGTCCGGGAAAAAATCGGGCAAAACCACGATGGTCGTCATCAATACGATCCAGAAACTGCAAAAGCCAGAAGGCGAAAGTACGCGCGCTTTAGTCATCGTGGAATCGAAAGAAAAAGTGCTCGAAGTCATGGCGCTGTTTGCCGAATACGCCAAATACACAGATTTGCGCATCATCGGTGTAAACGACAGAACAGACATTGACGAGGAAAAGAACGAGATTTCGGCCGGAATGGACATCATCGTAGGAACGCCGAACAAGATCAACGCTCTGTTTTCGTCTGCCGGATTCAACCTCACGACCATCAAATTCTTCGCCGTAGACGACGCCGACGCGATTTTCAAGAACCGTCTCGACTCAATAATCCTGCGTTTGGCGATGAGCGTTTCCAAAACCCAATATCTGTTCACGTGCACCGAAATCACCGAAAGGGTAGAAGTGCTAGCCGACAAAATCATGCTCGAACCACTGTTTTTTGAGCCAGATGATGAGGAAACCGACGAGGATGAAGATTCAGAGGAAGAATAAAACCGCTTTTTGAGACGTTATGTGCTTATGAAAAAAATCGTGCTTTTGACGGCATTTTGCACTTTGGCCGCTTTTGGGCAAAGCAAGGAATACCGCGAGCGCGATCCGAAAGCCATTGCGTTTTTATACGACGTCGATTCGCTGGTTTGCCATAACGACACGATAGCGCTTATCCATTTGTTGGAAGATTTCGAACAGAAATTTCCTAAAGAAGGATTGGTCTTCAGGACGAGGCAGGCGTTGGCGAAACTTTACGCGGCCAAGGGAATGAACCAGATCGCGATTTCAAAACTTGAAAGTTTGTTCGATTTTCAGATCGAAAGCTCGCCTTATCTGGAAGATTTCAGCGAATGTGAAGGCTTTTTCGATAACTACTTTTACGCTGTCGACAGGAATTTTAAGATTGCCAAAGCACTTATCGCCATTTACATTAAGCAAAAGGATTTCGACAAAGCCGGAGTTATGATCGCAAAGGCAAAGTACGTGTATTTTCCGGGCTATGATTGCGGCAATGGAATCGACTTGTGGATGAGTGAACTTTCGCTTCTTGAATCTGATTATTGGTTGGCTCAGGAA